>JALSIO010000678.1 GCA_026989995.1 Myxococcales bacterium | reverse complement strand
GAACTCCGGGTGGAACTGGCAGGCCACGAACCAGGGATGCTCGGGGGCCTCCACCACCTCGACCAGGCGCCCGTCGGGGGAGGTCCCGGCCAGCACCAGGCCCGCCTCGGCCAGGCGATCCCGGTATTCCGGGTTGAACTCGTAACGGTGGCGGTGGCGCTCGGAGATCTCGGTGCGGCCGTAGGCCTTGTGCGCCAGCGTCCCCTCCCGGAGGCGGCAGGGCCAGGCGCCGAGCCGCATCGTCGCCCCCTTGGCCTCCACGCTTCGCTGCTCGGGGAGCAGGTCGATGACCGGGTGCGGCGTCGCCGGATCGACCTCGGTGGAGTTGGCGCCGTCGAGGCCGGCCAGGTTGCGGGCGAATTCGACGACCGCGAGCTGCATGCCGAAGCAGATCCCGAAGACCGGGATCCCCTTCTCCCGCGCGTAGCGGATGGCGCGCACCTTCCCCTCGGCGCCCCGGGGGCCGAAGCCGTGGGGGACGAGGATCCCTCCGGCGTGGGCGAGAACCGAGGGATCGTCGAGGCGCTCGGAGTCGAAGTACTCGATGTGCACCCGGGCGCGCTGCGCGTAGCCGGCGTGGTAGAGGGCCTCGTTGAGGCTCTTGTAGGACTCCGTGAGTCCCACGTACTTGCCGACCATGGCGATGGTGACCACCCGCTCGGGGTTGCGGATCCGGTAGACGAGGTCGCGCCAGGCCTCGAGGTTGGGCCGTCCGGTCCAGATCCCGAGGACCTCCGTGATCTTGTCGTCGAGCCCCTCCTGGTGGAAGAGGAGCGGAACCTCGTAGATGCTCTCCACATCCCGGGCGGTCACCACCGCGTCCCGGTCCACGTTGCAGAAGAGGGCGATCTTCTCCTTGACCGGCTGAGGGAGCTCGCGGTCGGTGCGGCAGAGGATGATATCCGGGGCGATGCCCACGGTACGCAGCTCCTTGACCGAATGCTGGACCGGCTTGGTCTTGAGCTCGCCCGCGGTGGCGACGAAGGGCACGAGCGCCGTGTGGATGTAACAGACGTTCTGGCGGCCGACGTCGGCCCGGAACTGGCGGATCGCCTCGAGAAAGGGCAGCGACTCGATGTCTCCCACGGTGCCGCCGATCTCGGTGATGAGGATGTCGGCCCCCTCGGCGGCCTCGTGGATCCGCGCCTTGATCTCGTCGGTGACGTGGGGAATCACCTGGACGGTTCCGCCGAGGTAGTCCCCGCGCCGCTCCTTGGCGAGAACCGCCTCGTAGACGCGTCCCGCCGTCACATTGTTGCGCCGACCGAGCTCGGCGTGGGTGAAGCGCTCGTAGTGACCGAGGTCGAGATCGGTCTCGGTGCCGTCCTCGGTGACGTAGACCTCCCCGTGCTGGAAGGGGTTCATGGTGCCGGGGTCGACGTTCAGGTAGGGGTCGAGCTTGAGGAAGGTGACCCGGAGCCCGCGGGCCTCGAGGAGGGCGCCGACGGAGGCCGAGGCGAGGCCCTTGCCGAGCGAGGAGAGCACCCCCCCGGTGACGAAGATGAACTTTTCCGGTCGCTGGCTCATGGCCTCTCGCCTCCCGCGTGCCCCGGCCGGGGCTCATCGCACTGCGGTCCGGCCACCGGCGAGCGCATCCCGGATCCGGATCCCGTGGATGGGCACCATCGGATCCGGCAGGGCCCGCACCGGGAAGAAGCCCACCTCGAGGATCTCCTCGGGGGTGGTCGGTGGCCCCGCCGAAAGCGCCCGCGCCAGGAAACAGAGGTTCACCGAATGCACCCGGCCACCGTCCGGGTATTCGATCACCTGGCGGCAGGGATCCGAATAGACCCCCACCAGGCGCCCGACCTCCACCTCGTAGCCCGTCTCCTCGCGGGTCTCCCGGGCCACGGCCCGGGACACGCTCTCGCCGGGCTCGACATAGCCACCCGGGATGCCCCAGTGGCCGTTGTCGGAGCGGCGGATGAGCAGGATCTCGCCGGCGCGAGACCCGGAGCCCCGGAGCACCACCGCCGACACGGAGAGCCGGACGACCTCCGGATCCGTGGCGAAGTAGCGGCTCACGCGCGCTCCCCCGGCCCGCTCCCCCGGCGGACGGCCACGGGGCAGGCCTCGACCACCACGGGGGATCGGAGCGAACCTCGACTGTGGGGCGGTACCGCCCGGTTATACCGCCGCGCCCCGACCGCGTCAAACGCGGTCGGGCCGGAGCCCGCGCCCGCGGCGCAGGCGTGGAGGCCGGGCTCGGCGAGCGGCGCCTAGCGCTTGGAGAACTGGAAGCGGGCGCGAGCGCCCCGCTGCCCGTACTTCTTCCGCTCCTTCTTGCGGGCGTCCCGGGTGAGGAAGCCCGACTGCTTGAGCGGGGGCCGGGCAGCCGGGTCGAGCTTTTCGAGGGCGCGGGCGATGCCGTGGCGCAGCGCGCCGGCCTGGCCCGTCACGCCTCCGCCCTCCACGCGTGCGAGCACGTCGAAGCGGCCCGCCGTGTCGGTGGCGAGGAAGGGCTGCTGGATCAGGATTCGGAGCGCCTCCCGCGGGAAGTACTCCTCCACCGGCCGGCCGTTGACCCGGATCTGGCCGGTGCCGAGGCGCAGGCGCACCCTCGCCACGGCGGTCTTCCGCTTGCCCGTGGCCAGGATGTCCGACAGGGGTTCAGCCAAGCTTCCACTCCTCCGGCTGCTGGGCCTGGTGGGGGTGATCCGGACCGACGTAGACCTTGAGCTTCCTCAGCAGCTTCCGGCCCAGGCTGTTCTTGGGAAGCATCCCCCGGACCGCGTGGCGCACCACGCGGTCGGCGTGGGGGGAGGCGAGCAGCTTGTCGGCCGTGACCGAGCGAAGCCCGCCGGCCCACCCGGAATGCCGGTAGTAGGTCTTCTGCTGGGGCTTGCGGCCCGTGAGCCGCACCTTCTCCGCGTTCACGACCACGACGAAGTCCCCGGTGTCCGCGTGGGGCGTGTACAGGGGCCGGTGCTTGCCGCGCAGGCGGGCAGCGACCTCGGAGGCGAGACGACCGAGAACGACGCCGTCGGCATCGACCACCACCCAGCGGCGCTCGACCTCGCCGGGCCGGGCGCTCCGGGTCGGACGGTTGGCCCTCGGACCGGTGGCAGCCATGGGCGTACTCCCCTCGGCACGCCGGGGCGGCCCGGCGCTGCGGAGCGGAAGTGGGTACCGGATGCCCCCCGAGCCGTCAAGCCCGAGGTGGGCCAACCCCCTGGAATCCGGCCCGAATCCAGGGCGTGCGGGGCTTGCGGCGCAGGCCCGCGCGGTCACAATGGGCCCATGCCCGACCCGTCCTGGCTCTTCCTCGCTGTCACCCTGGTGGGTGCCGGCTTCACCTGGAACGCCTACTTCCCCCGCCGTGGCGGGACCCCGCTCGGGATCCCGAGCTTCTTCGCCGGCTGGCTCACCTCCGAGCTCGCCGGGCACCACTTCGCCTGGCAGCTCGCCGCCACCGCCGGCTTCGGCCTCGCCGGCGCCTTCGAACGCTGGCCCGGCCAGCTCGGGCTCGCCATCACCGCCGCCTCCTGGGCCGCGCTCCTCGGCCTGGTCTTCGTGGCCCGCCGCGGTCGGCCGGTCCTTCGACGGGCCCTCGACGAGGCGCTCGGTCCCGACCACCCGGAGCGGATCCGCCGCCAGCTCCCGCCTCGCCTCGCCGAGGACCGCCCGCCGGATCTCCCCTGGAACCCCTTCCACTTCCACCACCCCGGAGTCGAGGTGATCCGGAACCTCCGCTACGCCCCGGGGGCCGGGCGCCGCCACCTGCTCGACATCTACCGACCCCGCGACGGCGTCGGGGATGCGCCGGTGCTGCTTCAGGTCCACGGTGGCGGCTGGGTGATGGGCGACAAGCGCCAGCAGGCCCTCCCCCTGATGACCCACCTCGCCTCCCGGGGTTGGGTCTGCGTGGCCGCGAACTACCGTCTGAGCCCCGCGGCCACGTTCCCGGACCACCTCGTCGACCTCAAACAGGCCCTGCGCTTCATCCGCGAGCGCATCGCGGAGTTCGGGGGCGACCCCCGCTTCGTCGCAGCCACCGGGGGCTCCGCGGGCGGACACCTCGCTTCCCTGCTCGCCCTCACGGCGGAGGACCGGAGCCTGCAGCCCGGATTCGAGGAGGTGGACACCCGCGTGCAGGCCTGTGTGCCCTTCTACGGGGTCTACGACCTCGCGGGTCGCTTCGGCCTCGAGCACTTCCACGCCTTCGAGCGCTTTCTCGGGCGTGTCGTCCTGAAGAGGCGATTCTCCGAGGCGCCGGAGGCCTTCCGGGCCGCCTCGCCGGTTCACCGCGTGCACGCCGACGCCCCGCCCTTCTTCGTGATCCACGGCACCCACGACAGCCTGGCGCCGGTGGAGGAGGCGCGTGCCTTCGTGGCGGCGCTCCGCGAGGTCTCGAAGGCCCCGGTCGCCTACGCCGAGCTTCCGGGAGCGCAGCACGCCTTCGAGGTCTTCCACTCCCTGCGGTGTCGGGACACGGTGCACGCCGTGGACCGCTTCCTCGCCGCCGTGCTCGCGGACTGGCGGGCCGCCGGGAGCGGAGCCGCTCAACCAGAGCCCTCCCCGGTGCCGGCGCCCGCCGCGGCGCCGTAGTCGACCCGTACCAGCGTGAGGCCGTGGGCGGGCGCGGTCGGCCCCGCGGCACGGCGGTCCCGTGCCGCGAGCACCGCGGGCAGCTCCTCCGGATCCCGCCGCCCGCGGCCCACTTCGAGGAGGGTTCCGACCGCGATCCGAACCATGTGGCGGAGGAAGCCCTCGCCGAGGACCGCCACCGCGATCTCGCCAGGCACGCCGCGCTCCACGGCGACGCGCCGCAGGGTGCGCACCGTGGTGCGGGCCCCGGAGCCGGCCGCGCAGAAGGAGGCGAAGTCGTGGGTGCCCTCGAGGTGCCGGGCGGCGCGGGCCATGGCGGCCGGGTCGAGGTGACCGGCCACGCGCAGACTCCGGCCCGCCCGCAGGGGCGACCGGGTGGGCCCGTTCCAGATCGCGTAGCGGTAGAGCTTGGCCCGCGCATCCCGGAGGGCGTGGAAGTCGTCCGGCGCCCGCGCGAGCTCGCGCACTGCGAGGTCGGGCGGGAGGAGGGCGTCGAGGGCGCGGAGCAGCACCGCCTCCGAAAGGCGGGTCTCGAGCCGCACGCTCGCCACCTGCCCCTCGGCGTGGACGCCGGCATCCGTCCGGCCCGCCGCCACCGGAACCGCGCGCGCCCCGGTGAGCCGCTCGAGGGCGCGCGCGAGCTCGCCCTGCACCGTCCGGCGGCCGTCCGGCTGGATCTGCCAGCCGGCGAAGAAGGTTCCGTCGTACTCGAGCACGAGCCGGTAGACCGGCACCGGCCCTAGTCGCCCGCGAGCCGGGCCTCGGCCGCCCGCGCCGCGAAGACGGCGGCGAGGCGGAGGGCGTCGGCGACCAGCCAGAAGGCGAGGCCCCGGGGCCGGCTGGCGTCCGCCCGGATCCGCGCCACCCGCACCCGCTCCGAGCCCGCGATGCCCCGTGTGCCGGGCGCCGCTCCGGCGATCACCTCGAGCCCGGGTGCGGCGGCGAGCACGCCCGCGGCGGCCTCCGGGTCGAGGGAGCGCCCGGTGGAGACGGAGACCACGGCGCCCGTCCCGTGGAAGGTGGGCACCCGGATGCGCTCGATGTGGCTCGGAACCTCGTCGCCGAGTGCCCGGGCGAGGAGCCGGCCCGCTGCCGCTTCGGCCCGCTCGTCCCCGAGCGGTGCGCAGTCGAAGGCCACCGCCGCGGCCTCCGGGACGGGCCCCTCCTCGAGCTCGGCCTGGTTGAAGAGCGCAATGCTCTCGATCGAGAGCCGGTCGACGGCCTCCCTCCCCGCGGCCGAGGCCGGCTCCAGCACCGCGGCGGCCAGCCCCTCGAGGCCCGCGGCCTCCCGCAGCGGAAGGGCGGCGGTGGCGAGGGCGAGCACCGGTCCCGGCGGCACGGCGAGCGCGGGTCCCGGCGGGACCTTGCCGCCAGCGAGGATCCCGGGTCCGAGCAGGGGGACGTCACCCTCCCCGGCCAGGGCTCCCGAGCAGTCGATGCAGGGCACCCGGGCGTGCAGCGCAGCCCGTGCCGCCTCCCGCGACACCTCCGGCGGCGCGCACAGGATGGCGAGATCCACGCCGCGGAGATCCGCCGGGCCGGGAATCCCCTCGTCCACCGACACCGGATCGCCGCGGAATTCCACCTCCGCTCCGAGCGAGCGCTCCCCGGCACGGCACCGGAGCTCGGCGATTCCGGGCATCCGCGCGCCGAGGACCTCGAGCATCTCCCGGCCGAGCACCCCGGTGGCCCCGACCAGCGCCACCACCGGCCCGCCGCCCGGCCGGCTCACCGGGCCGCCCTCACGCCGGGAGCTCCCGGAGGACCTGCTCGCCCATGGCCCGGCAGCCGAGGACCGGGCGCTCCTCACCGGGCAGCAGCAGGTCGCGGGTGCGCGCCCCCGCCTCGAGCACCCGCGCCACCGCCTGCCGCACCGCACCGGCCGCCTCGGGGGCGCCGAGCGAGTGCTCGAGGAGCATGGCTCCGGAGAGGATGGTCGCCAGCGGATTCGCCTCGTCGCGCCCGGCGAGGTCGGGAGCCGAGCCGTGGACCGGCTCGAAGAGCCCGACGCCGCTCTCGCCGAGGCTGGCCGAGGGCAGCATGCCGAGCGAGCCGGTGATCATCGCGGCCTCGTCGGAGAGGATGTCCCCGAAGAGGTTGCCGGTGAGCAGCACGTCGAAACGGCGGGGCTCCCGGACGAGCAGCATGGCGCAGGAGTCGACGAGCTGGTGGGCGAGCTCCACTTCCGGAAACTCCCGGGCCACCTCCGAGACCACCTCGACCCAGAGCTGGCTCACCTCGAGGACGTTGGCCTTGTGGACGTGGGTCAGGTGGCCGCGCCGGCCCGCCGCCGCCCGGAAGGCGACCCGGGCGATGCGGGCGATCTCCTCCTCGTCGTAGACCATGGCGTTGAAGGCCCGACGCCGGCCGTCCCGCTGCTCGCGGCCCCGGGGCTCGCCGAAGTAGATGCCGCCCGTGAGCTCGCGGACCACGAGGAGGTCGATGCCCCGCACCACCTCCGGGCGGAGGGTGGAGGCACCCACGAGGGCGGGGAAGACCGTCGCCGGCCGGAGGTTGGCGAACAGGCCGAGCTCCTTGCGGATGCGCAGAAGCCCCTTCTCGGGCCGGACATCCACGGGAAGCGCGTCCCACTTCGGCCCGCCCACGGCCCCGAGAAGCACCGCGCGGCACGACCGCGCCCGCTCGAGGGTCTCCTCGGGCAGGGGGCTGCCGGTCGCGTCGAGGGCCGCGCCCCCGATCAGCCCCTCTTCGAAGGTGAGGTCGAGCCCGAAGCGCTCGCCCGCGCGTCCCAGCACGCGGCGGGCCTCGGCCACGACCTCCGGCCCGATGCCGTCGCCGGGCAGGAGCAGGATGCGGTGCACCCCTAGATCCCCCTCGGCGCCTCGGCATCGCGCCGCTGCTTGTGCCAGTGCAGCTTGTTCAGCGCGTGGACGTAGGCCTTGGCGCTGGCCACGATGATGTCGGTGTGGGCGCCGTGGCCGATCACCCGCCGGCCATCCTCGGCGAGGGTCACCGAGACCTCGCCCTGCGCGTCCATCCCCTCGGTGATGGCATTGACCTGGTAGCGCACCAGCTCGCTCTTGGTCTCCGTGAGCTCGGCGATGCACCGGAAGACGGCGTCCACGGGACCGTCGCCCATGGCGCTCCGCTTGCGCCGCTCGCCGTCCACCTCGATTTCGACCGTGGCGGTGGGCGTCTGGAAGGTGCCACTGACCACGGCCACCTCGCCCAGGCGGTACCGCTGGTCCCGCTCGCTCACGGTATCGGCCACCAGGGCCTCGAGGTCTTCGTTGTAGATGGTCTTCTTCTTGTCCGCGAGCGCCTTGAAGCGGCGGAAGGCCTTCTGGAAGTCGGCCTCGTCGAGGCTGTAGCCGAGCTCCCGCAGCCGTTCGCGGAAGGCGTGCCGGCCGGAGTGCTTGCCGAGCACCAGGGTGCTCGAGCTCCGCCCGATGGACTCGGGCGTCATGATCTCGTAGGTGATGGGCGCCTTCAGCACGCCGTCCTGGTGGATGCCGGCTTCGTGGGCGAAGGCGTTGTCACCCACGATGGCCTTGTTCGGCTGCACCGGCACACCGATGGTCGTCGAGAGCAGACGGCTCGAGGGGTAGATCTCCGTGGTGACGATGCCCGTGTCGACGCCGGCGAAGACGTCCCGGCGCGTCTTGATCGCCATCACCACCTCCTCGAGCGAGGTGTTCCCGGCGCGCTCGCCGATCCCGTTCACCGTGCACTCCACCTGGCGGGCGCCGGCGAGCACCGCTGCGAGACTGTTGGCCACCGAGAGGCCGAGGTCGTCGTGGCAGTGCACCGAGAAGACGAGGTTCTCGGAACCGGGGATCCGCTCGCGGATGTACCGGATCAGTGCCGCGTACTCGCCGGGGGTGGTGTAGCCGACGGTGTCGGGAACGTTGAGGGTCCGGGCACCGGCCTCCGCAGCCGTGCGGAAGACCTCGACGAGGTAGTCCCGGTCCGAGCGGGTGGCGTCCTCCGCCGAGAACTCCACGTCGTCGCAGTAGCTCCGTGCCTGGCGGACGGCGCGGTCGACCTCTTCGAGGACCTGTTCCCGACCCATGCGAAGCTTGTGGGCGAGGTGGATGTCGCTGGTGGCGATGAAGACGTGGATGCGGGGCCGACGCGCCGCTTCGAGCGCCCGGGCGGCGCGCTCGACGTCTTCCGGAGCCGTGCGGGAGAGGCCGCAGACGATGGGCTCCCGTAGCTCCCGCGCCACGGCCCGCACGGATTCGTAGTCCCCTTCGCTCGCGATGGGGAAGCCGGCCTCGATCACGTCCACCCCGAGCCTTTCGAGCTGGCGGGCGAGGGCGAGCTTCTCGGGGAGGTTCATGCTGCACCCGGGCGACTGCTCGCCGTCGCGCAGGGTGGTGTCGAAGATCAGGACCCGATCGGTCTCGGTCGACATCGCTACCTCGCGCGGCCGCCGGCCTCGGCCGGCCGGTGCCGCCTGGATGGGATCAGGCAGGTCGTTCGGGGGGCGCCGCCTCGCCGGGCGCCGCGGCCTCGAGCGGCGCCCCCCGGCCGAGCTTCCGAAGGACCAGTTCCAGCGGTCCGGAGGGGACGTAGAGCAGCCCGATGGCGAACAGCGCGATCCGGGGCTGCGCCACCACCACGGCGAGGGCCAGCACGACCAGCACCAGGGTGCCATAGGAATGGCGCAGGTCCACCTCCTTGAAGGAGCGGTAGGGCACCGAGCTGACCATGAGCAGGGCGAGCGCCGCCACACCCGCGGCGACCAGCCATTCGGGGGCCACCACAGGGACCCGGGCCTCGCGCAGAAGCGTCACGAAGAGCTCGGTGGCGGCGATCATGCCGGCGGCGGCCGGGCTCGGAAGCCCCTCGAAACGGCCCCGGTACCGCCCCGGTGCCACGTTGAAGCGGGCCAGCCGGAGGCCGGCGCAGGCCGTGAACAGGAAGGCCACCACGAAGCCCACCCTCCCGAGGCCGGCCAGATTCCCGGCGTGGTAGGCGAGCATCGCGGGCGCGACCCCGAAGGACACCGTGTCCGCGATCGAATCGTACTCGGCGCCGAAGCGGCTGCTGGTGCGCGCGAGCCGGGCAGCGCGGCCGTCGAGGGCATCGCAGAGGCCGGCCAGGACGATCCACCAGGCCGCGCGGTCGTAGGCCCCGGCGGCACTCTGCACCACCGAGTAGAAGCCGAAGAAGAGATTCCCGGTGGTGAACAGATGGGGCAGGAGGTAGAGGCCGCGGCGGGGCTCGCCCGGTCGCCGCCGCCGTCGGCGGCGCCGCGCCGGCGGGCGGCCGGCACCGGCCCCCGCTCCGCCCTCGGTGTGCACGGCCACCCCTGCCCGCCCCTCAGTTCCGGCTGCGATCCACCAGCCGGTTCTCCGCCAGCCAGGGCATCAACGCGCGCAGCCGCGCCCCCACCTCCTCCATGGGGTGCTCGGCGGCGCGGCGCCGCATGGCGTTGAACGAGGCGTTGCCGGCCTGGTTCTCGAGGATGAACTCCCTCGGGAACTCTCCTCGCTGGATCTCGCCGAGGATCTCGCGCATCCGCTTGCGGACCCCCTGGTCGATCACCCTCGGCCCCCGGGTGAGGTCGCCGTACTCGGCCGTATTCGAGACCGAGTAGCGCATGTTGGCGATACCGCCCTCGTAGATCAGGTCGACGATCAGCTTCACCTCGTGGATGGTCTCGAAGTAGGCCATTTCCGGCGCATATCCGGCCTCCACCAGCGTCTCGTAGCCCGCGGTCATCAGCGCCGTGAGCCCGCCGCAGAGAACCGCCTGCTCGCCGAAGAGGTCGGTTTCGGTCTCCTCCCGGAAGGTGGTCTCGAGGATCCCGGCCCGGCCGGCGCCGAGGCCCTTGGCGTAGGCGAGGGCGATCTCGAGGGTGTCCCCCGACGGATCCGCCCCGACGGCGACGAGGGCCGGCACGCCCCGCCCCTGCTCGTAGTTCTGGCGCACCGTATGCCCCGGCCCCTTGGGCGCCACCATGAAGACGTTCACGCCCGGAGGCGGCACGATCTGCTCGTAGTGGATGTTGAAGCCGTGGGCCACGGCGAGGTAGTCACCCTCGGCGAGGTTCGGCTCGACCTCCTCCCGGTAGACCCGGGCCGCCACCTCGTCGGGAAGGGTCAGCATCACGATCCGCCCGGCGCGGGCGGCCTCCGCGGGCGTGAGCACCCGCAGGCCCGCGGCCTCGGCCTTCGGCCGGGAGGACGAGTCCTTGCGAAGCCCGACCACGACATCCACCCCCGACGCCTTCAGGTTGAGGGCGTGGGCGTGGCCCTGGCTTCCGTAGCCCAGGATGGCCACGGTCCTGCCCTCGAGGCGTCCGAGATCGGCATCCTTGTCGTAGAAGATCCGCAGTGCCATGTGGGCTGGCTCTCCTGCGAGCTCGGGCGGCTCGCGCTCCGGGTTGGCGGATTCGGCCGGAATCGCGGCTCCGGCGACCCCGATCCGCGCGCCGTCCGGGTGGCGGGGTCGGGGTGCGGGGCCGGGGTTCCGCGCGAAGCGGCTAACCCCGCGAGATTAGGCGAGGTTTTCGCCCCCGTCAAAGCGGTGCCTCACTCGCTCGCCCGTCCGGTGCGGCGCACCTCGGCCTCGGCCCGCCGCAGGTAGCGGGGCACGAGCGACCGCGCGGCGACCCCACGGCCCGCGTCGAGCAGCGCCTGCCCGAGGCGCCCCACGACCCCGGCGGAGGGCGCGGCCACCGGCCTCGGGACCACCAGCGCCCCACCCGGAAGCGCCGCCACCGTCTCCGCGCCGACTCCAGCCACCAGGGTGCCCGGCGGCAGCCGGGCCGCGAGCTCGCCGGGCCGGTAGAGGTCCTCCGGCAGGAGCTCCTCGCCCGCCGGGCCGAAGACGCCCGCGTACAGCTCGCCGCGCCGCGCATCGAGGACCGCCGCCACCGGGCGCAGGGCGAGCTCCGGCGGGAGGGTCTCGCGGGCCGTCGCCTCGAGGGCACGGAGGGTGGACACCGCGGCCACCGGCTCGCCGCGCGGCAGCGCGAGCCCCTTGATCGTGGCCACCGCCACCCGCAGCCCCGTGAACGACCCCGGGCCGACGGTCACGGCGAAGGCCTCGAGCTCGGCGGGCCCCACGGCCGCCGCCGCGAGCACCTCTTCCACGGCGGGAAGCACCCCTTCGGCGTGGCCACCCGCCGCCTCGAGGCCTTGCTCCGAGAGGACCTCGTGGCCGCGCAACACCGCGGCGCCGAGGCGGTCGGTGGAGGCATCGAGGGCGAGCAGCAGCCGGGCCGAGCTCAAGGGGCGCTCCCGCTCAGAGGCCCGAGCGCACGAACTCGAGCAGCCGGGACCAGTAGCGGGAGAGGTCGTTCCAGAAGGCGACGGCCATGAGCAGCAGGAGGAGCG
>JALSIO010000677.1 GCA_026989995.1 Myxococcales bacterium | reverse complement strand
GTTCGTGCGGCCGAAGAGCCACTCCCAGAATCCCCAGTAGCCGTTGACCCAGCTCGCCCAGTGGTTCGGGTTGACCGGGTTGAACAGACTCCACTCCTCGGCGTTGATCGCCTCGGTGATGCTGTCGCCCGTGCTCGAGAGCCGCCGGGGAACCCGCTGCGGATCCTTGGCGGCGGCCGCCTGGGCCACCAGCAGGGCGGCGGCCGCCAGCCCGACGAGAGCGGCCCTCGGCCACCCGCGCCGGTGCTGCAGCAGGGGATGCCGGCTGTTTCGGGAACTGTGAATCGACATGGACGCGTCCTCCTCCCACCATCCCTCGGTCCTGGCATCGCGCCCACGGCGACGCACCGGGGACCCGAGCGCGGCCCGGAGAGGCGGGCTCTGGTGGAGGCGACGGATCGGCCCCTCCCACCCGGGCCCCCACGGACCGATTGTGGGCACGAATCGCGGGGGGCCGTCAACCCCGTTCGTCGGGCGCCGGCCGCGCCGCGAGCTCCTCGTCCACGAGGCTTCGGAGGTCGCCCACCGGAAGCAGGCCGCTCTGGTAGCGGCCGTTGACGAGCACGGCGGGCGGCCGCGGGATCCCGGCCCGGCGGGCGAGCTCGAGGTCGCGGCGGACGCAGCCAAGGAGCTCCGGATCCCGGTCGGCGGCGGCGACGGCGTCCCCGGGAAGACCCACCTCGCGGGCGACGGCCCGCAAGCGGTCCGGAGTGGCCGATTCCATGGCCACGAAACGGTCATGGAGCTCCCAGAAGCGCCCCGCGCGATGGGCGAGGCAGCCGAGCTGCGCGGCGAGCAGCGCCCGCTCGTCTCCGGCCCGGAAGAGGTGGCGGTGCACCCAGCGCACCGCGCCGGGAAGCGCGTCGGCCACCTCCCGGATCCGCGCCGCGGACCGCGCGGACTCCCGACCGCCGAGCGCGGCAAAGTGCACCACCACCACCGGCGCATCCTCCGGGCCGCGGGCCGGTGCCCCCTCCACGGGGACCGCCGTCCGTGGCGGCTCCGGCGGTCGGAGCAGCCACTCGAAACCCTCGCGTTCGCGGAGCCCGGCCAGGAAGGCGAGCCGCCGTTCGATGCGGGCGCGCTCCTCGAGGTAGGCGTGGGCCCGGGCCCGGGCCACCTCGGGCGCCACCCGCCCGCGCGGAGGGTGCTCGGCGAGCCACGCCTCGACCTCGGCTTCGCTCGGGGGGGCGACCGCCGACTCGAGCTCTGCCAGCAGCGCGTCGGGCGTGGTCCCGCGTCGCTCCGCCTCCCGCGCCAGGAGGCGCCGGTCGGCCTCCCGCTCGGCTTCCGAGCGGAGCAGCGAGTAGATGTCCACCTGGTGGCGATAGATCCGCAGCGCCACGGGCGCGCTCACGTCGGCGCGGGTCAGGACCTCGTCCCCGATCCGGGCGACCGGCTGCGCGCCGTCTTCGGAGGCATCGGGGCACCGCCCCCGCTCGGGGACCGGCGCCCCGCAGGCCGCGAGCGCGGCTGCGAGCAGCACCCCGAGCGCCCGGCCGTCCGTCGGAGCGGGCGCGGAGCGACCGGTCACGGAGCCTCCGGGGGAGGCAGGTCCTCGAGGAAGGTGCCCGGCGGCACGGCGTCGCGGTCCTCCGGGTCGCTCACGCCTCCTCCGGCTTCCCGGGCCAGGGTCTCGGTGAACTCGGCCGGGCTCATGTCGAGGAGCTCCTCGAAGCGCGCCACGGCCCGGGCCAC
>JALSIO010000676.1 GCA_026989995.1 Myxococcales bacterium | reverse complement strand
AGGGCCCGTCTCGCCGGCCCGCCCACCCTGGCGCGGCCGGCGGGGATCGCGGGCAGGGACGACGCGACCGGCCCCCCGACTCGGGTGCGGCGGCCGGCGGCTGTGGCCGGGCCGCGGCCCTGTGGGGGTTCGTTGACACCCCTGGGGCCCGCGGATAGCTTCGCCTCCGGCTGGTGGGCGTAGCTCAGTTGGTTAGAGCGCCAGGTTGTGGCCCTGGAGGTCGGGGGTTCGACTCCCCTCGCTCACCCCAGCGTCTTCCCGCTCCGGGTGCCGGCTCGCCCCCAGGTGCGATGGCAGCCGCCCCGGGGAGGTGGACCCGCCGCCCCGGCCCCTCCCGGGGTCACCCCGGGTCCGCCGTCCCCGCGCACCGGGCCGCCGCCCGGTCAGCGACCCGCGCCACCCGCTCAGCCATCCGTGTCCTATGCGGGCTCGGCCCGGGGAAGCCGCGGACGCCATCCCTGGCGCCGGAGGTCGATGCGCCCCCGGGCGTCGAAGGCGATGCCCTCGAGCTCGAGCAGGCGCCGCTGGAGCGCCTCGGGGCCGGGCTCGGCCCGCCGGCTGATCCCGCCTCGGGCGTTGACCACGCGGTGCCAGGGAACGGCCGTGTTCTCCGGCAGGCTGTGGAGGGCGTAGCCGACCAGGCGGGCGTGGCCCGGCAGTCCGGCGAGCTCGGCGACCTGGCCGTAGGTGGCGACCCGGCCCCGGGGAATCCGCCGGACCACCGCGCGAATGCGCTCCCAGGCGGAGGTCGGCTCCGCGCCGGAAGGTGCCGCGCGGCGCAAAGACGGCACCTTCTCCCTGTGCCCGTGCGCCGACCGCATCGGCCCGGCCGCGGGCCTTCCGCCCTTCCTCCGCCGCGGCTGTCCTATGCTGGCGCCCGCCATCTGCCCTCCGGAGGGGCCATGCCCGAGTCCCGACCGTACCGCCTGTACGGCGCCGAGCGCTCCTACTTCACCGGCAAGGTCCGCCCCGCCTTCCGGGCGGCCCGGCTCTTCGTGGAGGAGGTCCTGCCCACCTCCGAGGTGTACCGCGAGATCCGCGAGCGAACCGGGCTCCTCTTCATCCCGGTCGTGGTGACCCCCTCGGATGAGACCTGGCAGGACACGAGCGTGATCCTCGACCGGCTCGAGGAGCGGCATTCGGAGCGACTTCCGGCGCCCTCCGGCCCGGTGCAGGCACTCACCGCCCACCTGGTCGAGCTCTACGCCGACGAGTTCATGCTGCTCCCGGCGATGTACTACCGCTGGAGCCGCCCGGAGGGCGAGCGGGACGCCCGCGGGGCCTTCGCGGCGCTGAACGGCGACCCGGTCCGCGCGGGTCGCTTTGCCGATCGCATGAAGGGATCCCTTCCTCTTCTCGGTGTCACCGAAGCCACGGCTCCGATCATCGAGGCGCACACCGCCGAGTTCCTCGATTGCCTCGAGGCGGTCTTCGCGGACCAGCCCTTCCTCCTCGGGGGGCGCCCCACCCGGGCGGACTTCGCCCTCATGGGCCCGCTCTACGCACACCTCTACCTCGACCTCGTTCCCGGTCCCATGCTGCGCGAGCGGGCGCCGAGGACCGCCCATTTCATCGAGCGCACCAACCACCCCGACGTGGAGCGCTTCGCTGCGCTCCGGGAGGGCGATTCACTCCACCCGGCCCTTCGACGTCTGCTCGAGCTGGTGGGCCGCGACGCCGTGCCGCTGCTGCTCGACTCGCTTCGCGCCTTC
>JALSIO010000675.1 GCA_026989995.1 Myxococcales bacterium | reverse complement strand
GGACCGCGTCGCCGAACCCGGCACCGAGATCGTGGCCCAGCGCGCCAACCCGGCGCAGCAGGCCGACGACGCGCGGCTCGCGGCCTTCCGCGTCCGGCGCAGTGCCTTCGCCTTCGGCGAGGCCACCCCCGCGCTGCCGCCCACGCGGGGGAGCTCGAGGGGGGCTCGATTCCTGCCCCCTCCCGGCGGGCTCCGACCCTCCTCCTCGACGACCACCTCGACTTCGAGCTCGGCGGCATGCGTTTCGAGTGCCTCTCCACACCGGGGGGTACCCTGGACTCGATGGTCGTCTGGCTCCCCCGTGAGCGGGTGTGCTTCACGGGGAACCTCTTCAGCGCGCTGTTCGGGCACTTCCCGAACCTGGCGACCTTCCGGGGAGATCGCTACCGGGACCCCCTCCGCTTCGTGGACTCCCTCGAGCGCGTGCGACGGCTCGAGCCCGAGGCCCGGATGGTGGGCCGCCACGACCCGGTGGAGCGCCGCGAGCTCATCGGGCGCGAGCTCCTGCGACTCCGCGACGCGGTCCTCCACGTGCACGACGCCACCGTCCGCGGCATGAACGAGGGCCGGGACGTCTTCCGCCGATGCGCGAGATCCGCCTCCCCCCCGAGCTCGAGGTCGGCGAGGGCTGCGGGAAGGTGGACTCGAGCGTCCGGGCCATCTACGAGAACCACGCCGGCTGGTTCCACCACCGCTCCACCACGGAGCTCTTCGGGCTCGCGCCCGAGGCCCTCGACGCCGAGCTCACCGAGCTCGCGGGGGGCGCCGGAGCGATCGCCCGGCCCGCCCGCACGCACCTCGAGGACGGACGGCCGGTGGAGGCGATCCGGCTGGCCGAGATGGCACTCCGTGGCGAGCCCGGACACCGAAGCGCCCTCGAGGACGACGCGGAGCTCGCCCCGTGGGCCGCTTGGGAGCCTTCCGCGACTGCGCGCACCGCGCCGCCAACCGCCTCCGGCTCGAGGACCTCCTGCGGCGCCACCCGGAGATCGAGGAGATCGAGCTGCACGCCCCGGACTTCTCCTCCGACGAGCTCGAGCGGATCGCCACGGTGCCGCGCTGGCGCGACCACGATCTCGCGCAGGACCAGACTCCCCACTACCGCTCCCTGCGCCGCGCCCTCGAGGCCCTCTCCTTCCTGCGCGGTCCACGGCGCTGGGTGCTGAAGTGGCCGCAGCACCTGGAGCCGCTCGGGCCCCTGCTCTCGGTCTTTCCCGATGCGACGCTGGTCTTCACCCACCGGGACCCGCTGGCGGTGATCGCATCCGCGGCCACCATGCTGGCCTAAAGAGACCGGATCCGGCGCACCCGGGTGGATCCCCCGGCGGTGGCCCGCGACTGGATCGATCGGATCGAACGCCTGCTGCGTGGGTCCGTGCGCGATCGGGAGCGGGTGCCGGCCGAGCGCGCCTTCGACCTGCCCTTCCACCGCTTCATGGCAGGCGAGATGGAGGCCGTGGGCGAGACCTGCCGCCGGGCGGGAATTCCGCTCACCGGGGAGGGCCGGGCGAGGTCCGGCTCCGGGTCCTCGCCTGCGGCATCTGCGGCACCGACCTCCGCTACACCCGCCTCGGGGGCCTCGCCGGCCCCATCGGCCTGGCGACGCTCGCGGCCCTCCTCGACCGCGGCGTGGAGGAGATCGCCGTGGTGGATCCCTCCGCCCTTCGCCTCGCCCTCGCCCGGCGCCTGGGGGCGAGCGCCGGGATCGACGCGA
>JALSIO010000674.1 GCA_026989995.1 Myxococcales bacterium | reverse complement strand
CGGGGGGACCATGGGTCCGCCCCTGGACGGTGTGACCACCCGCCGCAGTCGGGCGTTCATCTTCCAGCAGTTGCGCGATCCCCGGCGGAACAACCCGAACAGCCTGATGCCGGCTCTCGGTCTTCCCGAAGACGAGGTTCAGGCCATCTGGAGCTACCTCCAGGGACGCGACGCGGGCGGGCCTCCCTGAGAACGTCCGGCGGACGCCCGGGCGCCTGCCCGCCCCCGCGCCGGCGCCTTCCGCGAGCCGCGCAGTCGCCCGGTCCTACACCTCTCGGTACAGCCGGCCTCGGGCACGCACCTTCGCGAGCCCCGCGAGGTCGCCCGGTTCGAGGTCATAGCCCTCGGGAAAGGGGGGCCGGCCGGGCAGGCCGAGGCCGTCGAGGACGCGGGGGTGCTGGTAGTAGGCGGTGTAGGCGTGGAAGACGATCGAGGGGAGGAAGCCCGGCACATCGCTTCCGAGGGACTCGAGGGTCGCGATCCGCTCGGCCGGGGGGAGCGCGCTGAGGCCGCGCTGCCCGAGACGGCTGGCGAGGACCGCGAGCCCCTGTTGGAGCGTCGCGCGCAGGGCCGCGTCGCCCGAGGCACGCCGGCGCAGGGTGGCGGCGGTCCCGAGCGCGCCGGCGCCGGGCAGCCGGCCGTCCTCCGACGGGGGGACGACCGCGTCGAGGACCTCGTCGAGCAGGCGTGCTTCCTCCGGAGCGAGCGGGATCGGTTCGCCGCCGTCGTCCATCGCCCTGCTCCTCCGCCGTCTGCGCGACCTCTCCGGCATCCCGCGAGGGGGCGCCGGGGGGTCGGGCCTCTCCGCGAACGGTAGCGCGCCCCCGGTGGCCGGGCCGGCCGAGGGCGGGCATGGGAGGAGGCGCGGGGGGCGCGCCGCCGCGGACCGGCGGTGGGACCACGGGTGCCGCGCGCTCCCGGGCCGCGGCCCCCGAACTCGCGCTCGAGGAAGGGAGGGATGGAGGGGAAGCGGGTTCACCTCCGCGGGGCCGGCGCGCACGAGGTCCCGGTACGCCGCGACCCGCTCCTCGTTCTGGGCGCCGAAGACCGCCCGCAGGATCACCTCGAGCGGGATGCGCTGCATCCGCTCCTGGATCACGAGCTCCTCGCCCGGTCGCCAGCGCCTGAACTCCCGCAGCGCCGCATCGCACATCCACTGGGAGCAGGCGCACATGCGCGCCCCGTGGAAGGGCGGCCAGATCACCTGCCGCCCGCTGCGGTGGCGGTCGCCGGAGAGCAGAAGAAGGGAGTTCGGGCCGGCCACGACCCCCTCCGCCCGGCCTCGCCCCGCAGCAGAGGGTCCCGTGCGAGGGGGCCGGGTCACGCCCGGCCGGTGGCGGATCGAAGGGACCGGTCCGGGAGCGTGCCGGGTGATCAGTCCAGGGACAGCCAGAGGCGCAGGAGGTGGCGCTTTCGGCCCGCGGCCGGGTCGTCCCGGTAGGCGGTGCGCCCGTGGACGACCGTGTGGTTGGAGAGCCACTGGATGTCGCCGGGGGCCAGCTCCATCTCGAGGTGCATCTCCGGGCGCGAGGCGATCTGGTCGTAGAGCGCGAGGAGCTCGCGCTGGGGCGCGTCGAAGGGCGGGACGTCCGGGTGTCGCGCGACGGAACGGAAGTAGTCGCTGTGCCAGAAGGTGCGCAGGATTCCGCTGGCGAAGCGGCAGGGCGGCACGGGCAGGTAGCGGAGCCGCCCGGACGCGTCCTCGTTTCGGACGTCG
>JALSIO010000673.1 GCA_026989995.1 Myxococcales bacterium | reverse complement strand
CCACCTCCCTCCGTTGACACCCCACCGCGGCGCTCGTTAGCCTCGGCCACAGCATCTCCCCCGAGGGTCGAATCTGCCCGGCTCCCCCCTCCGGGCACGGGCTCCGTTCCGGGCACGGCCCGGCCCCGCCCGTGGCCCTCGCCCACGCCAGGGAGTGCCGCCCCGAGCGCGCAGGAGGCCATGAGCGATCGAGTTCCCATGACCCCGGCCGGGTACCGCCGGCTCAAGGACGAGCTCCACCGCCTCAAGACCGAGGAGCGCCCGCGCATCGTACGGGAGATCGAGGCGGCCCGCGCCCACGGGGACCTCTCGGAGAATGCGGAGTACCACGCCGCGCGCGAGAAGCAATCCCACCTCGAGGCGCGGATCGCGCAGCTCGACGACAAGCTCGCCAGGGCCCAGGTCATCGAGCCCGGGCAAGGCGAGGTGGATACGGTCCGGTTCGGCGTCACGGTGGTCCTCACCGACATCGAGTCGGGGGAGGAGGTCACGTACACCCTCGTGGGGGAGGAGGAGGCCGACGCGTCCCGGGGGCGCATCTCCGTGCACTCCCCGGTGGCGCGCGCCCTCCTCGGACGCCGCGTCGACGACGAGGTGACGGTACGGGTTCCCAAGGGGACCCGCGAGTTCGAGATCCGGGAGATCCGCTTCGACGAGCTCTGACCGGTCCCGGCGGGGGTGAAGGCCGGATGAACGGGTCGGGAGATCTCCGGCCCGATCTGCGGTGTTTGCCGTTCGCTGCCCATCCGATGCGGGGGTAGACTGCCCCCGATCGCGGAGGAGGGCAGCTTGCGCTCGCTGCAGATCAAGTTCAGCGCCCTGCTCGTCCTCCTGCTCCTCGTCGCCTGCAGCGCGCTGACCTGGCTCGCCACCCGCCACGAGCGTGCGGCCCTCGAGGCCGAGGTCGGCGCCCGGGCCCGGGCGCTCGCGGAGAACCTCGCACGCGCCTCGAAGGAGCCCTTGGTGGCCGGGGATGCGCTCACCCTCAACGTTCTGGTCGCGGGGGTCGGGGACCAGGAAGGGGTGGTGGCCGCCCGCGTCTTCGACCGCGCCGGGAAGCTCCGGGCTGCAGCCGGCACGCTCCCGGAGAGCGCGCTCCCCGCGCCGGACTCCGGCTCGCCGCGGCCCGCGGAGACCCGGGTCGAGCGGGTCGGTACCCTGCTCGTCGCCTCGCGTCCGCTCGTGCTGAGTGGCGTCCCGATCGGAGAGGTCCAGGCCGTCCTCGACCTCGACGTGCTCGTGGAGCCCGTCGTCCGCCGCACGGCCGCCCAGCTCGCCGCCGTGGCGGCCGGAGTCCTCGTACTCGGCGTCGCCTCGGGGCTCGGTTTCGTGGCGCTGCTCGTGGGCCCCCTTCGCCGGCTGCGCGCCGGGGTGGAGCGGCTCACGCGCGGGGATCTCGCCGTGCGGGTCCCCCCGACCTCCCGGGACGAGGTCGGCGAGCTCACCCGGGCCTTCAACGAGATGGGCGAGGCGCTGCAGCAGAAGGAGCGCATCCAGAGCGCCTTCGGACGCTACGTGAGCGGCTTCGTGCTCGACCAGCTCCTCGAGACGCCCGAGGGCGGCGACCTCGGCGGCGTCGAGCGCGAGGTGACCCTCCTCTTCGCCGACATCCGCCGCTTCACCCGGCTGTCGGAGGGCATGAAGGCGCGCGACGTGGTGGCGCTGCTGAACGAGGTCTTCGAGCTCGCATCCGAGTGCATCCTCCGGCACGGGGGCACCATC
>JALSIO010000672.1 GCA_026989995.1 Myxococcales bacterium | reverse complement strand
CGCTCGATCGCGGCGCAGGACTGGCCGGCGTTGAAGAAGGCCCCGTCGGCGACGTTCTCGGCGGTATAGGCGAGGTCGGCGTCGTCCGTGACGTAGGCGGGATCCTTGCCCCCGAGCTCGAGGTTCACCCCGAGAAACCGCCCCGCCGCCGCCCGCTCCACCGCCCGCCCGCCGGGCACCGAGCCGGTGAAGGCGACGAAGCCGATCCGCGGGTCCTGGACCATCTTGAGGGCGGTCTCGTGGTCGGTGTGCAGGTACTGGAAGACCCCCTCCGGCAGGCCGGCGGCCCGGGCGGCCTTTTGGTAGCGCTCGGCGACCAGGGGGGTTTGCGAGGAGATCTTCAGGATCACGCTGTTCCCCGCCAAGAGCGCGGGAATCACCGCGTTCACCGAGGTGAGCCAGGGATAGTTCCAGGGGGCGAGCACGAGCACCACGCCGAGGGGCTCCCGCCGGATCGCCCGGCGGATCCCCGGCGCCCCCGCCGGAACCAGGTCGGAAAGCGCCCGGGGGGGCGATCTCAATCATGTACTCGGCGCGTTCTTTGAAGCTCTTTGAGAGCTCAAAGGGGCTATGGGCGATGGGCCTGCCCATCTGCCAGGTGATTTCTTCTCCCAGCACCTCGGCCCGCTCGGCGATCCAATCGGCCATTTTCTGAACCAAGCGGGCGCGCTCCTCCAAGGGGCGCTCCTGCCAGGCTTGCTGGGCCCGCTTCGCCCGCTCCAGGGCGGCCTCGACCTCCTCGGGGCTTGCGTAGGGGCGTTCCACGTAGACCGAGCCGTCCACTGGGCTTGTGACTTGGAAGGTCTTCATCCTGGCACCTCATTCCGGGGTCACGTAGGCGGCGGTGATGCCACCGTCCACCCTGAGCTCGGCCCCGGTCATGTAAGACGACTCGTCCGAGGCCAAAAAGAGCGCCGCCCGCGCCATCTCCCCTGCCTCGCCGAAGCGACCCATGGGGATGTGGACGAGCCGGCGCTGCCTTTTTTCCTCGGTGTCGAGGAACTTCATCAAGAGCTCGGTGCGAAGCGGCCCCGGGGATAGGGCGTTCACCCGGATGTTCTCGCGGGCGTGGATCACCGCGAGCTCCCGGGTGAGGCTCAAGACCGCCCCCTTGCTGGCGGTGTAGGCGATCTGGGGGGTGGCCGCGCCCAGGGTGGCGACGAAGGAGGCGGTGTTGATGATCGAGCCGCCCCCCGCCCGCCTCAGGGCCGGGATGCCGTACTTGCACCCGAGGAAGACGCCCTTCACGTTGACCTGGTAGGTCTTGTCGAAGATTTCCTCGGGAGTGTTCACCGCGTCGTCGTCGTCCGGGAGCATGACCCCGGCGTTGTTGAAGAGCACATCGAGCTTGCCGAAGGCGGCCTCGGTCTCGGCCACCATCCGGGCCGCGTCCTCGGCCCTCGCGACGTCGGCCCGGACGAAGATCGCCTCGCCCCCGGCCTCCCGGATCGCCCGCGCCACCGCGTGGCCGGCCTCCTCGCGGAGGTCGACCACCGCCACCCGCGCGCCCTCCTTGGCGAAGAGGAGCGCCGACTCCTTGCCGATCCCGCTCGCCGCCCCGGTGATCAGGGCGACCTTACCTTCTAGCCTTCCACATGCCATGCCCCAGGGTACCGCGGGCGCTAGCGGTACCACTCGCTCTGGGCGGCGTACATCCGGGCGTACAGGCCCCCGAGGCGCAGGAGCTCGTCGTGGGAGCCGAGCTCCCGGAGCCTGCCCCCCTC
>JALSIO010000671.1 GCA_026989995.1 Myxococcales bacterium | reverse complement strand
TCTCGGGCTCGAGGACGCTGGGCGTGATTCCGAGCTGCTCGGTGGTGCGGGTCTGGTTCCACCCGCTTTACCCGGGGCCGAGGCCGAGGCGGTCCATCTTGAGCTTGAGGAGGCGGCGCGTGATTCCGAGCTGCTCCGCGGTGCGGGTCTGGTTCCACCCGTTGCGCTCGAGCGCCTCCCTCAGGATGTCGGTCTCGAAGCGGCGGAGCGCCTCCTCGTAGCCGAGCCGGCCGGCGCGGAGCTCCTCCCGGAGCGCATCCATGCGACCGCTCTCGGTGACTGCCGGCGGCAGGTCCTCGGGCCGGAGTCGATCTCCCTCGGCCATCACCACGCCGGCCTCGATGGCGTTGGCGAGCTCCCGGACGTTGCCCGGCCAGGGGTGCCGTTCGAGGGCAGCGAGGGCCTCGGGCGTGAAGTCGGTGGGGCCCCGCCCGATGCGCTCCCGGGCCCGTGCGAGGAAGTGGCGGGCGAGCAGGCGGATGTCCTCGCGGCGTTCGCGGAGGGGGGGCAGGTCGATGCGGAAGACGTGGATGCGGTAGTAGAGGTCCTCGCGGAAGCGGCCCGCGGCCACCTCCGCCGCGAGGTCGCGATGGGTCGCCGCCACGACCCGCACGTCCACGGCAATCGCGGTCGTGCCGCCGAGCCGCTCGATCGCCCGCTCCTGCAGGGCGCGCAGCAGCTTGGCCTGCACGGCGGCCGGCAGCTCCCCGATCTCGTCGAGAAAGAGCGTGCCGCCGGAGGCCGCCTCGAACTTGCCGATGCGGCGCTCGCGGGCGTCGGTGAACGCGCCCCGTTCGTGGCCGAAGAGCTCGCTTTCGATCAGGGTGTCCGGCAGCGCGGCGCAGTTCACCGCCACGAAGGGGCCCTCGCGGCGGGGACCGAGGTCGTGGATGGCGCGGGCGGCGAGCTCCTTGCCGGTGCCGCTCTCACCGGCAATCAGGACCGTCACCGGCGTCGGCGCGACGCGCTCGAGGGTGCGGAAGACCTCCCGCATGGCGTCGCTCCGGCCGAGGAGCGGGCCGAGCCGGTTCCGCTCGCGGACCTCCTCCCGGAGCCGCGCCAGCTCGTCCACGAGCGCACAGTGCTCGAGAGTCCTGCGCACGCGGATGCGAAGCGCGTCGACGTCGAAGGGCTTCGTGAGGTAGTCGATGGCGCCGAGCTTCATCGCCTCCACCGCGGTGGCGACGGTCCGGGTGGCGGTGAGCACGATGGTGGGAATCGGACGGCCCGTCTCCCGCAGCTCCGCGAGGAGCTCGAGGCCGTTCCGACCCGGCATCACGAGATCGAGCAGGATCAGGTTCGGGGGCGAGACCTCGATGCGGCGGAGGGCCTCGTCCACGTCGGCGGCGGTGTCCACCTCGCATTCGCCCTTGAAGACCATGCGAAGGGATTCCTGGACGCCGAGCTCGTCGTCCACCACCAACAGGCGTGCCATCCGCCCGAATCTATCACGCTCCGCCCCCCGGCGCGGATGGGGCGCCGCCGGCCGCCGGCAGGTCGAGCACCACGACCATCTCCCGCGGGCGTCGCGTGTCGACCAGGAGGTCGCCCCCGTGGATGCGGACCACGAGCCGGGCCAGCGCGACCGCCGGCTCCGTGTCGGGGAGGGAGGGCGGCTCGGCCGCGCTGCCCGCTCGGCCCCGCAGGTGCATCACGAGGCGCACCGTGGCGGGGGCCCCGGATCCGGGCGGCGGGGGATGGACCCGGGAGACGACGTAGACGTCGCCG
>JALSIO010000670.1 GCA_026989995.1 Myxococcales bacterium | reverse complement strand
CGAGCAGTCGGCCTCAGGACGCCCGCAGCCGGGGCAGATCCGACCGGTGGCGGTCGAGTAGACCAGGCGATCGCCGTCTCCCGGCGGCATGGACCCTCCGTTTCGGATGCCTGGGGGCGGCATCCCAAGGCGGCATCCCGAGGCGGCATCCGAAGGCGTCGCCACGTCCCGCCGCGGCACCCCGCCGCCGTGTCCCGGCGGTGCGTCCCGCCGGCGGGTTTCGGGCGGGGCACGCTCCGGGAGCGCGCAGGTGGGAGCCCGGCGCGGCCGGCATCGGCTCCGGGCGCGCGGGGAGCGCCCCGCACGATGGGCCGGCATTGCGGGATCGTACCAGCCGGATACTGTTCGCCGCCATGCGCAGGGCCGCCGCAACGCTCCGCCGGCTCGGCCCGCTGCTCGCGGCGCTGCTCGTGCTCCGCCTCGACGCCCTCGCCCTCGAGGACCCCGCCGACCGGCTGCGGGTGACCGCGCTCGAAAACGGCCTCACGGTGCTGACCCTCGAGGATCGCAGCACCCCGGTGGTCTCCTTCCAGGTCTTCGTGCGGGTGGGCTCCGCCGACGAGGGGCGCTACACCGGCCTCGCCCACCTCTTCGAGCACATGATGTTCAAGGGTTCGGCGCACCTCGCTCCGGAGCAGCACGCGCGGCTCGTCGAGGAGCGGGGGGGCCGCGTCAACGCCTATACCGGCCGGGACCAGACGGTCTACTACGAGGACGTGGCCGGAGAGCACCTGCCGCTCGTGGTCGCCCTCGAGGCGGAGCGGATCCGCCACCTCGACATCAGCGAGAAGACCCTCGAGCGCGAGCGGGAGGTGGTGCTCGAGGAGCGACGTCTGCGCACGGAGGAAAGTCCACAGGGCACCGCCTTCGAGGAGCTGCTGGCGCTGAGCTTCAAGGCGCATCCCTACCGCCGGCCGGTGATCGGCTGGCGGAGCGACCTCGAGAAGGTGGGTGTGAAGGCGTGCCGCGACTTCTTCCGCACCTACTACGCGCCGGACAACCTGGTGCTGGTGGTGGTCGGGGACTTCGAGACGCCCCGGCTCCTCGAGCTGGTGCGCGAGCACTTCGGCGACATGGAGCCGCGGGGCGAGATCCCGAGGAATCCGACCGAGGAGCCCGAGCAGAACGGCGAGCGCCGGGCGGTGGTCGGCTTCCCGGATCTCCGGGGCCCGCTGCTCTTCGCCGCCTGGCACGCGCCCCCGGCCGGCAGCGCCGACTCCGCCGCTCTCGACGTCGCGAGCCAGATCCTCTCCGCCGGGCGGAGCAGCCGGCTGTACCGCGCCCTCGTCCACGAGGGGGAGCTCGCCCTCGCGGCGCAGGGCGGCTACTGGGAGCTCCGCCGCGCGGGGGTCTTCTTCGCCTTCGCCTCGGTGCGCCCCGGCGTGTCGGTGGAGGAGGTGGAGGGGAGCTTCTTCGCGGAGATCGACCGACTCGCGCGGGAGGGCCCGAAGCCCGCGGAGGTCGCCAAGGCCGCGACCCAGCTCGAGGTGGACCTGGTGCGTGGCCTGCGCACCGCACACGGCCTGGCCAGTCGCATCGGGCACGACTGGCTGACCTTCGGCCGGGTGCGCCCGCTCGCCGAAAGGCTCGGAGAGATCCGCGCGGTCACCCCGGAGGACGTGGCCCGGGTGGTGCGTACCTACCTGGTCCCCGAGCGGCGTACGGTCGTCCACCTGCTCCCGGCGCCGGCGACCGGGGCCGACGACGCTCCTTCGCCGTCGCCCGCGAGTGCCGTGCGGTCAGCGGCGGGCTCTCCGCCGTGAACCGGGCGCGCCCGGCTCGACGCCGCGTGGTGCGGCTCGCGCTGACGGCCGCGGTGCTCGCCGGGGCGGTGGGAGGCTGCGCCCTGTCGGGTGGGCTCGTGCCCGCCGGCCTGCCGATTCCGGGGCGGCCGCTCTGGGAGGAGCCCCCTCCGCCCATCCGCGTGGGCCGGGTGGTCCCGCGGGACCGCCTGCACCGGGGCGAGCTCGAAAACGGGCTCCGGTGGATCGTCCTCGAGGACCCACGGCTCCCGCTCCTGTCGGTGGGCGTCGCCTTTCGCCGGGGCGCCGGGGCCGTGGAGCCGGGTCGGGCCGGGCTCGCGGTCTTTCTCGCGGAGCTCATGGAGCGGGGCGCCGGCGGACGGAACGCGCTCGAGTTCGCCCGCGCCGTGGACCGGCTCGGGGCCGACCTCTCGGTGCAGGCGGGCTGGGACTCGCTCACCGTGACCCTTTCGGGCCTCTCGCGCGATCGCGACCGGCTGATGGAGCTGCTCGCGGATGTCGTCCTCCGGCCGCGCCTCGAGCCCGTCGAGGTCGAGCGGGTCCGCGGGCAGCAGCTCGCCGCGCTCGAGCGCGCCCTCGACTCGCCGGGCAATCTCGCGGCCTGGCAGCTCGCCCGGGTCCTCTACCCGAACCACCGCTACGGGCTCCCCCTCGAGGGCAGCCCCGCCACCGTGGCCGGCCTCGACCGCGACGCCGCGCGCGAGCTCCACGAGCGGCTCGTGGCGGGTCGGGACATGGTCTTCTTCGCCGTCGGCGAGCTTTCGCCGGAGGAGGTCCTCGCCGACCTCCGCGCGCGCTTCGGCGGCGTCGCGGCCGACTCCCCGCCCGCCGCGGCGCCGATGCCGCCCGAGCCGACGCCGCCGGAGCGCCGGGTGGTGGTGGTCGACCGCCCCGACGCCGGCCAGGCCCGGATCCTGGTGGGGCACGGCGGCATGGCGCGGGACGATCCGGATCGCATCGCCGCCTCCCTGGTCGAGGCCGCGCTCGGCAGTGGCGGCTTCTCCTCGCGCCTGATGGCGCGCATCCGGGCGCACGAGGGCCTCACCTACTCGGTGTACGCCGGCTTCGCCATGCGGCGGCGGCCGGGTCCCTTCCTCGTGTCCGCGGCCACCCGCGTTCCGGCGGCGGCGCGAACCGTCGAGCTGGTCCTCGAGGAGCTCGGGCGGATCCGGCGCGAGCCTCCCGGCGCCGAGGAGCTCCGCCGCTTCCAGAGCCTCCTCGCCGGCCGCTTCGCCCTCTCCCTCGAGACCTCGGAGGCCCTGGTCTCGGGCCTGGTCGACCTCGAGGTCCACGACCTCCCCGAGGACTCCCTCGACACCTACCGGGCTCGCGTCCGGGCGGTCACCGCGGCCGAAGCAGCCCGGGTGGCCCGCGAGCGGATCGATCCCGAGCGGGTGGCCATCGTCGTGGTCGGGCCGGCCGAGGCGCTCGAGCCGGAGCTCGCCCGGTTCGGGCCGGTGGAGGTGCTCTCGCCGGAGTCGATCCTCGGGGCCCTTCAGCCCGTGGCCGCGGCGCGCCCGGCGATGCGGCCGAAGAAGGTCCCGTCGCCGAGCGAAAGCCCGCTCGAGTAGCCCCCGGCCGACACCCCCGAGGTCGCCCGCCCCGCGGCGAAGAGGCCGGGCACCGGTTCGCCGTAGGCGTCGAGGACGCGGCCGGCGACGTCGGTCCGGAGCCCGCCGAGGGTGAACGCCGCGTAGATGGCGCCCTCGGTGGTGCAGTCGATGGCGCCGAAGGGAGGGGTCTCGAGGGGCCTCAGGTACTCCCGGCGCTTGTGGAAGACCGGATCCTCCCCCCGCGCCGCGTGGCGGTTGTAGAGCACCAGGGTGCTCTCGAGGCTCCCGGGAGGAAGGCCGAGCTCGCGTCCGAGCTCCTCCGGCGTCTCGCCCACCGCGGCCACCCGCTTCACGTACTCGGGCTCCTCGAAGATGGCGTCGTCCACGATCAGCCACGCGCGCCCGTCCTGCCCGAAGAGGGCCGCTTCTCCCAGGCACCCGTAGTACGCGTCCTCGTTCACGAAGCGCTGGCCCCGGGCGTTGACCAGGACGCCTCGTTTGAGCCCCCAGGGCTGCGTGACGGGCAGCGAGATCGACGCCTTGTCGAGGTGGAGGGCGCTGCCCCCGGCGGCGAGTCCCAGGCGGATGCCGCTGCCGTCGTCGCCCTCGGCGCCGACGCGCACCTTGCAGCGGAGCACACGCGGGAGATGCCGGGAGAGCATGTCGTCGTCGTGGATGAATCCGCCGGTGCAGAGGACCACTCCGCCGCGGGCGCGAAGCGCGCGCCGCTCCCCGAAGCGCTCGGCAACCGCGCCCACCACCGCGCCGTCGTCGTCCTGCACCAGCGCCACCACGCGGTGCGAGGGCCGCACGGCGGCGCCGGCGGCCTCCACGGCGGCGAGGAGCCTGCGCATCAGAAGCGGGCCGGTCTGGTGGGGCTGCTGCGGTACGTGCCCTCGGGGCGCGGGCCGCGCGAGCCCCGCGTAGGGATGGCAGCGCTCCGAGCCCGACCAGACGAGGCCGTCGTCCGTCGGGGGCTCCCCGGAGACGCCCTCGTAGAAGGTCGGCTTGAAGGGAACGCCGCAGTGCACCAGCCAGTCGAAATGCGCGGCGCTGCCCTCGCAGTACCGCGCCACCTTGGCCTCGTCCGGGGCGTCCCCACAGGACGCGATCAGGTACCGGAACATGGCCTCCGGCGTGTCCTCGAAGCCGCAGGCCCGCTGCAGCGCGGTGCCCCCGCCGAGGTAGAGCACGCCCCCCGAGAGGGCCGAGGTGCCTCCTCCACCGGATCCGGCCTCGAGGATCGCGACCGTCGCCCCCGCCTCCCGGGCTCCGAGGGCGGCCGCCGCACCGGCGGCCCCGAGGCCGACCACGAGGACGTCGGCCTCCTCGTCGAAGCGCACGACCTCCCGCAACCGGCACACGCCCCGGCTCACGCGGCGGCCCCCTCCGGCGCCGGCCGCGGCGTCCCGCGCCGGAGCGCCGGGTCCCGGCGGCCGCTCACCGCACGCCTCCGGTTCCGGCGTCGGGCGGCGGCTCGGCGAGGTCGAGCTCGGCGGCGAGGTCCGCGGCATCCCCCCAGAGCCGGTCGAGGTCGTAGTACTCCCTGAGCTCGGGAACGAAGACGTGCGCCACGAGGTCTCCGAAGTCGAGCAGCACCCAGCGACCCTCCTCGTAGCCCTCGACGCCGAGGGGCCGCTCCCCGAGGGCGGCCAGCGATTCGCGGATCGCGTCTGCGATGGCCCGGACCTGGCGGTCCGAGCGCCCCGAAACGATGAGGAAGGTATCCGCGAAGCTCGACACCTCCCGCACATCGAGCAGGGAGAGGTTCTCGGCCTTCCGGGCGAGCGCCGCCTCGGCGGCGGCGCGGGCCTTCTCGATGCGATCGGCGCTCAAGACACCTCCTCGGCAGGTGCGCCGCGGGAGACCCCGTAGGCTCCACTTTCGAGCACGGCCCGGCGCACCTCCTCGGGCAGCAGGTAGCGAATGGAGCGGTGGCTGCGAAGCCGCGCGCGGATCGCGGAGGCCGAGACGTCGAGCGCCGTCACGTCGAGGAGACCGATCCGGGTTCCCGTCTCGCGATGGCTTCCCGCGCTGCCGTCCGGGGTGAGCCGGTACGCCCCGCGGAGCCGGGGCGGGAGGAGCCGCTGGAGGTCGCGGAGCGCTCCCTGCTGCCCGGGCCGCGTCATGACCGCGAAATGCGCGAGGGCGAGGATCTCCTCGGGGCTGCGCCAGGTATCGAGCTCCTCGAGGGCATCCGCACCGATCACGAAGAGGACGCGGCCCCTCCCGAGCTCGGCCACGAGCTCGCGGAGGGTCTCGACCGTGTAGGAGCGCCCCCCCCGGCGGATCTCGCGGGGATCCGCGCGGAACCGCCGATTGCCCCGGATGGCGAGCTCGACCCAGGCGAGGCGCTGCTCCGCAGGCGCGATCTCCGCGCGGGCCGGCTTGTGCGGCGGCTCTCCGGCCGGGACGAAGCGGAGCTCCCCGAGCTCGAGCTCCTCGGCCACCTCCTCGGCGGCGCGGAGGTGCCCGATGTGGATCGGGTTGAAGGTGCCCCCGAAGACCCCCACCGCGCCGCGCGCGACCTCCCGCAGGACGCCGGCTCCGGAGGCCGGCGTCCCTTCGACCCGGCCGCGGGTCACGGGGACTTCAATCCTCCCGCACCTGGCCTTCTCCGAAGAGGACGAACTTCTCGGAGGTGAGGCCCTCGAGGCCCATGGGGCCGTAGGCGTGCAGGCGCGAGGTCGAGATGCCGATCTCGGCGCCGAGGCCGAGCCGGTAGCCGTCGGCGAAGGCCGTGGAGCAGTTGACGCCCACGGTGGAGGAGTGGACACGCCGCAGCCAGGCCTGTGCGCTCTGGTAGCTCTCGGTCACGATCACGTCGGTGTGGTCGGAGCCGTAGCGCTGCACGTGCGCCACGGCGGCGTCGAGATCCGGGACCACCCGCACCGCCAGGATCCGGTCCAGGAACTCGGCCGCGTAGTCCTCCTCGGTCGCGGGACGCGCCTCCGAGAAGATCTCCCGGGTCCGGGCGCAGCCCCGGATCTCCACCCCGGCCTCGTGGAGGGCCTTGAGCACCGCGGGGAGCACGCGGGTCGCCGCACCCTCGTGGCAGAGCAGGGTCTCGAGGCCGTTGCACACCGCCATCTGCCGGATCTTCGAGTCGAGCACCAGGGCCACGGCCATCTCCGAATCCGCGCTCTCGTCCAGGAAGATGTGGCACACGCCGGCGTCGTGCTTGAGCACCGGGATCGCCGATTCCCGGGAGACCTTCCGGATCAGCTCCGGTCCGCCGCGCGGGATGATGAGATCGATGTGGCGGTCCTGCCGGAGGAGCAGGTCCACGGCCGCCCGGTCGGTGGTGGGGACGATGCCGATGGCGTCCTCGGGGACGCCCGCGTCTCGCGCCGCGGTGCGCAGCACGCGGGCGAGGGCGAGGTTCGAGTCGATGGCCTCGGAGCCGCCGCGCAGGATCACCGCGTTGCCGGCCTTCACACAGAGCGCCGCCGCGTCCACGGTGACGTTCGGCCGCGACTCGTAGATGATGCCCACCACGCCGAGCGGGATGCGCATCCGCCCGACCCGCAGGCCGTTCGGGCGCACCCGCATCTGCCGGATCTCGCCCACCGGGTCGGGGAGCGCGGCGATCTCGCGCAGGCCGGCGACCATCTGCTCGTAGCGGCTGCCCGCGAGATCGAGGCGGCGCTGCAGGGGCTCGGCGAGCCCGCGCTCGCGCGCGCGCTCGAGATCCCGGCGGTTGGCCTCGAGCACGGCGTCCCGTTCGGCCTCGAGGGCGCGGGCGGCCTCGAGGAGCCAGACGTCCTTGACGCGGCTCGAGAGCTCGGCGGTCCGGCGCGAGGCCTCCCGGGCCCGCCGCGCGAGCTCCCCCACGGTCTCTTCGAGCGACCTCGTCGTGTCGGTCTGCTCCGCGCTCATCGCGGTTCCTCTCCAGCTCGGGCGTTCGGACGGCCGGCCACCCGGGCACCGGTTCCGGCCCGGGGTTGCGGCGGGGAGATCACGGCGAGATCGTCGCGATGGATCACCGCATCGCCGCGCGAGTAGCCTAGCACCTCTTCGATCTTCCCCGTGGGCAGGCCGCGGATCCGCTCGGTTTCCGTCGAGTCGTAGGCGATGAGGCCGCGCGCGACCTCGACGCCGGCTTCGTCCGCGCAGGAGACGACGTCCCCGATCCGGAAGGGCCCGCGGACCTCGCGGATGCCGGCCGGAAGCAGGCTTCGGCCCTGCTCGCGGAGGGCCCGGACCGCGCCCGCGTCGAGGACCAGGGCGCCCACCGGGCGGGCGGTGTAGCCGAGCCAGTGCTTGCGGCTCCGCATCCGCGTCCCGGCCTCGAAGAGCGTCCCCACCGGATCGCCGCGCGCGATCTCGAGCAGCACGTCCGGGCGGTGGCCGTTCGCGATCACGGTGGCGGCACCGGAGTGGGCCGCCTTCCGCACCGCCTCGAGCTTGGTGATCATGCCTCCCCGCCCGAAGGCGCTCGCCGACCCCCGGGCCGCCGCCTCGATCTCCGGCGTGATCGCCGCCACGCGCTCCAGCGGCGCCGGCCGCTGCGCGCCCGGCTGCGGCGGCTCGGGATAGAAGCCCTCCACGTCGGTGAGCAGGACCAGCAGATCGGCACCCACCAGGTCGACCAGCGTGGCCGAGAGGTTGTCGTTGTCCCCGAATCGGATCTCGTCGGTGGCCACGGTGTCGTTCTCGTTGACCACCGGCACCACGCCGAGGCGGAGCAGCCAGGCCAGCGTGTGGCGCGCGTTCAGGAAGCGCTCGCGATCGCCGAGGCCCGCGCGGGTGACGAGGATCTGCGCGACCTGCCGGCCGTGCGCCTCGAAATGGCGGCGGTAGGTCTCCACGAGCCGGCTCTGCCCCACGGCGGCGGCGGCCTGCTTCTCCGGGATGGTGCGCCCGGCGTGGTCCCATCCGAGGAGCCTCGCGCCCATGGCCACCGCGCCGGAGGAGACGAGCACCACCTCCCGCCCCTCTTCGAGGAGGGCGGCGATCTGGCGGGCGAGATCCGCGAAGACCTCCGGGCGGGGGCTCCCGCGCTCGGCGAGCACGCTGCTGCCCACCTTCACCACGAGGCGACGGGCGGCGGTGGCCTCGGGCCGGGCCCCACCGCTCATCGCCCCGCCTCCCCGGCCCGGCCGGCCCCTTCGGCTTCTTCCTCCCCGGCGAAGACCCGGCGGGCCACCGCCTCGAGCAGCCCGGCAAGACCCTCGCCGGTGGCACTCGACACCACGTGGACCTCCCGCCCCCGCGACCGGAACGCGGCTGCCACCTCGGCCAACCACTCCGGGTCGCGGATCAGGTCCCGCTTCGTGAAGGCCACGATCTCGGGGCGGCGGCCGAGGTCGGATCCGTAGGCCTCGAGCTCGCCGTGGATCACGCGGTACGGCTCCTCCGGGTCCCTTCCCTGCGCCTCGCACGCGGCGACGTCCACGAGGTGGACGAGGACGCGGGTGCGCTCCACGTGCCGGAGGAAGCGGTCTCCGAGCCCCTGCCCGCGGCTCGCCCCCTCGATCAGCCCCGGGATGTCGGCCAGGACGAAGCGGCGCTCGAAGACCTCGCACACGCCCAGGGAGGGGCGGAGGGTGGTGAATGGGTAGGCCGCGACCCGGGGGCGTGCGCGGGAGACCCGGGAGAGAAGGGTCGACTTGCCCGCGTTGGGCAGGCCCACGAGCCCGGCGTCCGCGAGGAGCTTGAGTGTCAGCCGGAGCATCCGGTGCTCGCCCGGGCGTCCCCGTTCCGCGCGATCCGGAGCCTGGCGGGTGGCGGTCTTGAAGCGGGTGTTCCCGCGCCCCCCCCGGCCGCCCCGGGCCACCACGAGGCGCTGCCCGTGCTCCGTGAGGTCGCCGAGGCAGGTGACCTGCCCGGTCTGCTCGTCGAGGGCGTGGACCACCGTTCCCACCGGCACCGGCACCACCTCGTCGCGTCCGGCGCGTCCGGTGCGGTCCCGGCCGGAACCGGCGGCACCGTGGCCCGCGCGGATCTCCGGGCGCAATTTCTGGTCGAGCAGGGTGGCCAGGCGGCGGTCGGCCACCAGGATCACGTCGCCCCCGCGGCCCCCGTCCCCGCCGTCCGGTCCCCCGCGCGGGATGAACTTCTCCCGGCGGAAGTGCACGCACCCATCTCCCCCGTCGCCGGCGGCGACGCGCACGACCACCTCATCGACGAAGCTCTCGCCGGTGGGCCGGGATGTCGGAAAGTCACTCACGGCGTCACGGCTCGCCGCACCCCGGACGGGGCGGACGCGCCTCGCCCGTGGGATGCGCTAGTGGATCGGGTCGACCCGGGCCACCACCCGGCCGCCCGAGCGACCGTACCGGACCGTCCCGTCGACCAGTGCGAAGAGGGTGTAGTCCTTGCCGCAGCCCACTCCGGGGCCCGGCTTGATCCGGGTGCCGAGCTGGCGAACCAGGATGGATCCCGCCCGGACCCGCTGCCCGGCAAAGACCTTCACGCCCCGCCGCTGGGCATTGCTGTCGCGTCCGTTGCGGGAGGATCCCTGCCCCTTCTTGTGTGCCACGCTGCGTCTCCCCCGTCACCCGCCTCCGGCGTCCCCGGTGGCGGGGACCGGTCGGGCGACGGCCTCGGACCGAGGGGTCAGACCCCCTCGATCCGGTCGATCAGGAGCTCGGTGTACTCCTGGCGATGACCCTGCTTGCGGCGGTAGTTCTTGCGCCGCTTGGCCTTGAAGACCACGATCTTCCGGTGCCGTCCCTGCGCCGCGATGCGCGCGTGGACCACCGCACCGGGGACCCGGGGCGTTCCGACCCGCGGCTCCCCCTCGCCGGCCACGAGTAGCACGTCCGGGAGCTCGACGGGGTCGCCCACCTCGCCGGGAAGGCGCTCCACGCGCACCGACTCGCCCGGTGCGACGCGGTACTGCTTGCCTCCGGTGCGGATCACCGCATACATCAGTGCTTCCCCTCTCCTTCCGCGGGCGGATCCGGCGGGGCGGCCTCCGCTCCGCGAGCGGCTTCCGCCCCTGCGGCCGGGGCTGGCGGCGGCCCGGGCTCCGGAGCGCCCGGGAAGGAACCGGGGCCCGCTTCGTTCCGGGCGGCTGCCGCCGCTTCGCGGGAGACCGCGCCTGCGTCCTCGGCGCGCGGCGGGTCGAGGTCGTCCGGGCGCGCGCGCTCGGGAGGCGGCAGTATCGAGGATCCGGAGCTTTCGTCAAGCGCCACCGGCACTTCGGCGACCGGGGCCGGTGGCGCCGGCCGGGGCGCGGGAGGTGTCCCGGGGGACCCGGCCGCGTCCCCGGCGGCGGCCCCGGGCGGCCCCGAGGGGGAGGTCGCCTCGCCGGCCGGCGGGGTTGGCCTGCCCTCGGGGGGAGCCGTGACCCCTGCCTCCAGGCCCTCACCGACCGCCGCCGTGGCCTGGTCGGTCTCGGCCTTCGCGGCGGCCCCCGCCGGGGCACCGGCTTCCGGAGCCTCTGTCTCGGTCGTGGCCTCCGCCGTCACCCGCTCCGGGGTCTCCGCCTCGGCGATCTCGGCGGCCTCCGCCTCCCGGTGGCCCCGGCGACGGCGACGACGGGGCTCCGGCCCGGCCCGGCCCGCGTCGGGGTGGCGGTCCGCGAGCCAGGGAATATCGAGGGCGACCGGCGCGGCGCCGCCCGCGGCCTCGATCTCCCACTGCTCGGTGTGGAGCCCGGGCCGGACCCGGATCTCGATCTCCCGGCCGAACTCCTCCTCGACCGCCCGGAGCGACTCCCGGGCCTCTCCGAGCAGGTGTTCGGCCACCGCGCGGCTCACGGTGAGGACCACGTGCCGGCCGGCGAAGCGCGGCAGGTCCTTGTGCATCTCGCGGAGGACCTTGAAGGTCACGCTCTCCGGCGAGAGCACGTAGCCCCGGGAGTCGCAGTGGGGGCAGGGTTCGCAGAGCACCTGCACCAGGTTCTCGCGGGTGCGCTTGCGGGTCATCTCGACGAGGCCGAGCTCGGAGATCTTGAGGATGTTGGTCTTCGCCTTGTCGTGCCGGAGCTCCTCCCGCAGCGCGCGGTAGACCTTCTCGCGGTTCTCCGCCTCGTCCATGTCGATGAGGTCGATGATGATCAGTCCGCCGATGTTGCGGAACTTGAGCTGGAAGACGACCTCCTTCACGGCCTCGAGATTCGTCCGAAGGACCGTCTCCTCGAGGTCGCTCCGGCCGACGAAGCGCCCGGTGTTGACGTCGATGGCGGTGAGCGCCTCGCTCTGGTCGATGATCAGGTAGCCGCCGGACTTGAGCCAGACCTTGCGGCCGAGGTTCGCGTCGATCCGCTTCTCGATGCCGAACTCGTCGAAGATCGGGGTGCGGCCGCGGTACAGCTCGAGCTCGGGCCGGGGCTCGGCCACGAAGCGCTCGAGGAAGTCCTGCAGTTCCCGGTGGACCTCGGGATCGTCCACGACGATGCGGGTGGTTTCGGAGGTGGCGAAGTCCCGGATGATCCGAAGCGGGAGATCCGGTTCCCGGTAGAGCACGGCCGGCGCGCGGACCTCCGCCTTGCGGGCCTGGATCTCGTCCCAGACCGCGGTCAGGTACCGGATGTCCGCGGCGATGTCCTCCTCGCGCGCCGATTCCCCGGCGGTGCGGATGATGAAGCCGAGGTCGGGCGGTCGCAGGCGGCGGGCGATCTCCCGCAGCCGGCGCCGCTCCCGATCGGACTCGATCCGCCGCGAGACCCCGACCCGCTGCGACCACGGGGTGAGCACCAGGTGGCGCCCGGGGATCGCCACGTGCGAGGTGATGCGCGCCCCCTTGGTCCCGATGGGCTCCTTGGCCACCTGGAC
>JALSIO010000669.1 GCA_026989995.1 Myxococcales bacterium | reverse complement strand
CAAGGGCGCCGAGCTCACGAACGCGAACCTCTGCCATACGGCGGCGGTGGGCATGATGGGATTCGGCTCGATGCGCCCCGGGGACGTGGGGCTCGTGTGCATGCCGCTCTACCACATCGGCGGCTCGGGCTACGCGGTGGCGCTGCTCTACGCGGGGGCGACCCTGGTGGTCACCCGGGAGGCGGATCCGGGCGAGATCCTCCGGCTCATCGGGGAGGAGGGGATCGAGCACGCCTTCTTCGTGCCCGCGCTGATGAACTTCCTCCTCCAGCACCCGGACTGCCGGAAGACCGACTTCTCCTCCCTCCGCAGCATCCTCTACGGCGCTTCGCCGATCCCGGAGGATCTGCTCACGGCGAGCCTCGGGACCTTCGGCTGCGATCTGATCCAGGCCTACGGGCTCACCGAGACCACCGGGGCGGTGGTGCTGCTTCCCGCGGAGGACCACGTTCCCGGAAGCCCGCGGCTCCGCTCCTGCGGCCTGCCGGTCTTCGGCTGCGACCTCGAGATCCGCGACGCCGGGGGCCGGGCGCTCCCCCCCGGTGAGGTGGGCGAGATCTGCATCCGCGGTCCCCAGGTCATGAAGGGCTACTGGAACCGGCCCGAGGCCACCGCGGAGGCCATCCGCGACGGCTGGTTCCACACCGGTGACGCCGGCTACCTCGACCCGGACGGCTACCTCACCATCCACGACCGGGTGAAGGACATGATCGTGTCGGGCGGCGAGAACGTGTACCCGGCCGAGGTCGAAAGCGTCCTCTTCTCCCACCCGGACGTGGCCGACGTGGCCGTGATCGGGGTTCCGGACGAGCGGTGGGGCGAGGCCGTGAAGGCCCTCGTCGTGCGCCGGCCGGGCTCGGAGGTGAGCGGGGAGGCGCTGATCGACTTCTGCCGGGGCCGGCTGGCCGGCTACAAGCGCCCGCGCTCGGTGGACTTCGTCGACGCGCTCCCGCGCAACCCCACTGGAAAGATCCTCAAGCGGGAGCTCCGGGAGCGCTACTGGCAGGGGCGCGATCGCCGCGTCAACTGAGGGCCACCTCGGCCCAGGCGCCGAACGCCGCTCAGCGGAGCGGCTCACGGCGGAGGCGCGTCAGGCGGGAGGTGGCGATGCGCCAGCGTCCCCCCACCACCTCGTAGGTCTCCGTGTAGTGCCCGGCACCGTGGAAGCCGCTGCGGCCCTCGGTGCCGGGAAACTCCACCCGGTCCTCCATGGCCCAGATGCCCCGGGCGGTGGTGGGACCGGTGATCTCGATCTCGGGCATGTGGCCGTGGTGCACGCTCCGGGCGAGGGCCATGGCGCTGCGGATCCGGCCCACGATCTCCTCCCGGCCGCGGAGGATGCCCCGTTCGTCGCCGGCGTCGTCCCGCACGTCGAGCTCGGCGTTGGGAGCGAAGACCTCGGCGAGCCCCTCCCAGTCGTGGGTGTCGAGGCAGCGGAAGTAGCGGGCCTTGAGCTGCTTGATGGCCTCGATGGCGGCGAGCTCCGCCGGGGTGGGCTCGCGCATCCGCACCCCGCGGAGCTCGGCGGTTCGGGCGGTGGGCTCCACGGCACTCCTCCGGAAAAGCCCGCGCCGAAGCGGGCGGTCTGCGAGGGTACCCGAAGGGCCGCGGGCGAGGCCCGCCCGCGGCCGGCTCGGGTTCCGGGATCGCCGGGCCCGCGCGGAGGCCGCGCGGGCCTCAGCCGGCGTCCGGCAGCGCGCCGGGGCGGAAGCGGATGGGAAGCGACGCGAAC
>JALSIO010000668.1 GCA_026989995.1 Myxococcales bacterium | reverse complement strand
TGTCCCCGTTGCTCAGGATGGAGCAGCCGGAGATGCCTCGGACCGGTCCGAGGTAGGGGGGAAGGCCCTCGATCACCGTCTGGCGCTGTCCGAGGATCTGGTCCACCAGCACGCCGAAGGGAGCTCCGCCGTCCTCCACCACCACGAGGATGCCGTCCTCGATGCGTCGAGATGCCGGTTCGAGGCCGTGGTACGCGTAGAGCCGCACCATCGGCATGAGCTGGCCCCGAATGTGGACCATCTCCTGGCCGTCGGAGAGGCGCGTCAGGTCCTCCTCCTTGACCGATACCGACTCGCGGATGGAGAGCAGGGGGACGGTGTAGGTCGTGGATCCCACCCGAACCAGCATGCCCTCGATGATCGCGAGGGTGAGGGGAAGGCGGATGGTGATGGTGGTTCCCCGGCCGGGGGCGCTGGCGACCTCCACCCGCCCCCGGAGCTCCTCGATGTTGCGGCGGACCACGTCCATCCCCACCCCGCGGCCCGAGACGTCGGTGACCTGGCGGGCGGTGGAGAATCCGGGCTGGAAGATGCACCGGAAGATCTCCGCCTCGCTGGGCTCGTGGCTGGAGGGGTCGATGAGGCCGCGTTCGATCGCCTTCTCGAGGATGGCCTCGGCGTCGAGACCCCGCCCGTCGTCGGAGATCGAGATCCAGATCTCTCCGCTTTCGTGGCGTGCCTCCAGGTGGATGGTTCCAAGCGCGGGCTTGCCGGCACGCTCCCGCTCCTCGGGCGGCTCGAGGCCGTGGTCCACGGCGTTCCGGAGGATGTGGACCAGGGGATCGGCGATGAGCTCGACCACGGTCTTGTCCACCTCGGTCTCCTCGCCCGCGAGGAGGAGCTGCACGTGCTTGCCCTGCTTCTGGGCCAGGTCCCGGACGAGGCGGAGCATCTTTCGGAAGACCCCGCCGATGGGAACCATGCGGACGCTCATGGCCACGTCCTGGAGGGCCCGCGTGATCCGATTGAGGTGGATGGCCGCCTTCTGGAAGCTCTCGAAGTGGTGTCCCTCGAGATCCGGGTTGTGGGTCACCATGGTCTCGGCGATGATGAGTTCTCCGACGAGGTCCATCAGCGCGTCGAGCTTCTCCAGGTCGACCCGGATGTTGCCGCGCGAGGCGGGGCGGGCGGGCGCCGGCGGAGGCGCGCCGCCGTCGGCGTTCCCTGGCGGGCGCTGGGGACCGCCGGAAGTCGCCGATCCGGCCGCCGACGGTGCCCGGGAGGAGGAGGGGGTGCGGTCGGCGGCCGGCGCGGCGCCGGAGGGCTCGTCGGCGCCCTGCGCGGGAGGCGCCTGCCCGGGCGACGACTCGGTCAGCATCCGCCGCAGCCGGTCGAGTTCGGCGAGGAGGGAGCCCGACGCTCCGGCGGACGCCGTCGACCCGGGCGCCGCGCCCTGGACCCGGGCGGCGAGCTCCCGGGCGCCGGCGGCGAGATCGGTGCGCTCGGCCTCGAGGGCTCGGGCGGCCAGGGCTTCGAGCGCGGTGGCGGCGGAGGTCGCGGCTGCCGGGTCGTCGGAGGCCCCGGCGAGGTGCAGGAGCCGGGCCTCGGCGTCGTCCAGAAGGGAGCCGAGGGCGGCCGGGCCCTTCTCTGCTCCCGTGGCTGCGGCGGCGTCGTCCGGCGCAGGGGCGTCCGCCTCGCCGGAGGTGGCGGGCGGAGCCGGAGTCGACCCGGCGCCCGCTTCGGCCTCCGAGGCGCCCGCGCGCCCCATCTCCGTCTCGAGGAGGGCCACCACCTCG
>JALSIO010000667.1 GCA_026989995.1 Myxococcales bacterium | reverse complement strand
GAGGTTCTCGTAGAGGAGCTCGGGGAGCCCCGAGGGATCGAGGCGCCGCGGCATGGAGGCCGCACAGGACTCGACCGCGGCGCGTGCCGCGGCGACGCGGGCGGCGTCGGCGAGCTCGAGCTCGAGGTCCTCGAGCACGGCGCGCCCCTCGGCGGTGTCGGCCCGGGCGAGCAGCCCCCGGGCGTCCTCCACGAGCGCGAGGTCCGCCCCCTCGCCGACCTCGGGGCCGGTGCCCATCGAGGTGCAGAAGCAGGTGGCGACCGCCCGCGTGCAGCTCACCGCGACGAAGAAGACCCCCTCGCGCCGGGCCGCATAGGCCGCGTCGGGATAGCGGTCCGCGAGGAAGATCCGGTCCTGCCGGGCGAGCGCCGCGAGGTCGCAGGCCCGGACCCCCACGAAGGCCCGCCGCTCCACCTTCGGGACCACGGGCCGGGCCCGCAGGCGCCCCTCCTCGGTCACGACCTCCACCACGGGCTCCCGGGGCGCGAAGAAGTGCGGCTTCAGCGCACCGGGTCCGCTGACCACGTCGAAGAGGTGGTCCCGCCCGCTGGGAAGCAGCCGGTAGCGACCCGGCTCCTGCTCGTCGCGAAGGCCGCGGGGCAGGTCGGCCGCCGAATGGATCTCCTCGAAGACGACCGCGCCGTCGCGGGGCCGGGGACCGTGGATGCGATAGCCCCGCTCGCGCAGGGCGTGCAGGAGGTCGTCGAAGCGCTCCCGGGGCAGCGAGCGCACCTCCGATCGGCCCGTGCCCGGAGCGGGCTCCGCCCCCGTCGGATTGCCCGGGTCCGCCATCGGCCCCCTTGCCATCGATCTCCGCAGTGCCTTCCGCCGGGCAGCGGGGCTCCGGCCGCGGGATCGACGAGGGCGAAGGTTAGGACGCCGCGCACGGGAGCCGCCACCGCGTGGCACCGTGCCGCAGTCGTGGGGCCGTCGGCCCCGGTCGCCGACCCGAAACCGTGCGGCGACCGGGTGGGGCCCGTCCTCGACGGCTGTCCGGCCGCCTCCGGCCACGTGCCCTGCTGGCACGCTTTCTGCTCCCTCCCCGTCCATGGCCACCGTTTCGAGCCCCGCACCCGAGGCGCGCCGCGCCTGCGTCGACGGCAACGAGGCCGTGGCCCGCGTGGCCCACCGGCTCTCCGAGATCGTTGCCATCTATCCCATCACCCCGGCATCGCCCATGGGGGAGCTCGCAGACACCTGGTCGGCGGAGGGCCGGCCGAATCTCTGGGGTGCGGTCCCCGAGATCGTCGAGATGCAGAGCGAGGCGGGTGCCGCGGGAGCGCTCCACGGTGCGGTCCTCGGGGGAGCCCTCGCCACGACCTTCACGGCCTCGCAGGGCCTGCTCCTGATGATCCCGAACCTCTACAAGATCGCCGGCGAGCTCGGTCCCTGCGTGGTGCACGTGGCCAGCCGGGCCGTCGCCACCCACGCGCTGTCGATCTTCGGCGATCACAGCGACGTCATGGCCGCCCGGGGCACCGGATTCGCCATGCTCTCCAGCGCCTCGGTCCAGGAGGCCCACGACCTCGCGGCCGTCGCCCACGCGGCCGCGCTGCGAAGCCGGGTGCCCTTCCTCCACTTCATGGACGGGTTCCGCACCTCCCACGAGGTCAACGTCATCGAGCCCCTCGAGGACGCCGATCTCGAGGCCCTGGTGGACGAGGAGGCCCTCCTCGCCCACCGGACGCGACGACTCGATCCCGAGCGCCCGACCCTCCGGGGGACCTCCCAGAACCCGGAC
>JALSIO010000666.1 GCA_026989995.1 Myxococcales bacterium | reverse complement strand
CGCGGGCCTCAGCCCCGGAGGAGCTCCCGTGCGATCACCACGCGCTGGACCTGGTTGGTGCCCTCGTAGATCTGCATCAGCTTGGCATCGCGCATCAGCTTTTCGACCGGGTACTCGCGGGTGTAGCCATTGCCGCCGTGGATCTGCACCGCATCGGTGGTGATCCGCATGGCCGCGTCGGTCGCGAAGCACTTGGCCATCGACGAAAGCTTCGAGGCCCGCTCGCCGCGGTCCACGCAGCGGGCGCTCTGGTGCACCAGGAGCCGGGCCGCCTCGAGGTCCGTGGCCATGTCGGCGAGCATGCACTGGATCGCCTGGAAGTCGGCGATGGGCTGGCCGAAGGCCCGGCGCTCCCGGGCGTAGGCCAGGCTCTCCTCGAGGGCGCGCCGGGCGATCCCCACGGCGAGCGCGCCGATCGGCGGCCGCGAGCGGTCGAGGGTGCGCATGGCCAGGGCGAAACCCTCCCCCTCCGCCCCGAGCCGCTGCGAGGCGGGCACGCGCACGTTCTCGAAGTGGAGGACCCGGGTGTCGCTGCATCGCTGCCCGAGCTTCTGCTCCTTCTTCCCCCGGGTCACGCCGGGCGTGTCGAGGTCCAGGACGAAGGCGCAGATCCCCCGGTGCCGGAGCTCGGGGTCGAGGGTCCCGAAGACCGTGGCGATGGAGGCCTCTCCGCCGTTGGTGATCCAGCACTTGGTGCCGTTCAGCACGTAGCCGTCGCCCGACCGCTCGACCCAGAGCCGCATGCCGGCCACGTCGGAGCCGGCATCGGGTTCGGACAGGCCGAAGCAGGCGAGCTCCGGTCCCCGGGCGGCGCGTCCCAGCCACTCGCGCTTCTGCTCCTCGGTGCCCGCGAGAAGCACGGGGGTGAGGCCGAGGTCGCTGGCGAGCAGCCCCGTCGTCACCCCGGCACACCCCCACGCGAGCTCCTCCACGATGAGACAGCTGTCGAGGACGCCGAGGCCGGGGCCCCCGAAGACCTCGGGGACGCTGGTGTTGCCGAGGCCGAGGGTGAGCGCGCCGAAGGTGAGCTCCCGCGGGAAGCGCTCGGCCTCGTCGAACTCGCGTGCGAGGGGCGCGATCTGCTCCCGCGCGAAGCGCTGCGCTGCCTCCCGGAGCGCCTGCTGCTCCTCCGTGGGATCGAAGTCCATGGCCCGCCCTCCCGCGGAGCCCGCGCTCCGCGGCGCCGAGGGTAGCGGCTCGCGGATCGGGACCGGCGCCCGCGACCCGTCCTCCTCCAGGATCCGCGGGATCATCCGGCGCCGCGGATGCGCGCTCCCCCGGCCGTCCGGCGAAGCCGCGCCCCGTGTCTCCGTCGACTGGAGGTCGGGCGGGCTCCGGTCTTCCCGTGGCTCCCCGCCGGCCCCCCCTTCGCCCGGAACGAGGGGGTCCGTGGCCGGGGCTAGGCCGGGGCGGGCGCCCCGAGGGAGGCCGACAGCCGGCCGGCCGCACGGACGACCGCCGGCGCGTGGCGGACCAGGAGATCCGGCGCGTCGTTCCGGAAGGACGGCCCGGAGACCGAGAGGGCCGCGACCACGGCGCCGGTGCGGTCCTGCACCGGTGCGGCGGCGCAGTGCAGACCTTCCGTCCACTCCGCGAGGTCGAGCGCAAAGCCCCGGTGGGGAATGGCCCGAAGCTCCTCGAGGAGCTTGGCGCGGTCGGTGATGGTGGAGCGGGTGAACGCCGGGAGTCCCGCGGCGATGAGCTCGCGGTCGAAGGCCTCGCGGATCGCCGGCTCGGCGTGGGCGAGGAGCACCTTGCCGAGGGCCGTGCAGTGGGCCGGCGTCCGGTGTCCGAGCCGGAGCCCGGCGATCACCGGCCGATCGGCGGCGCGGCCGTCGAGGTGCATCACCTCGAAGCGGCGCAGCACCCCGAGGTGGGCAGTCTCCCCGAGGGATCGCGCGAGCTCCTCGAGAATCGGCCGCGCCTTCTGCAGGAGCACATGGCCCCGTCCGAGCCGGTGGGCGAGCTCGAGCGCGGCCGGACCGATCCGGTACGGACCGTTCTCCTCATCCTGCTCCAGGTAGCCATGGACCACGAGCGTGGCCAGCGCGCGAAAGGCCGTGTTCTTCCCCAGCTTCAGCCGCTTCGCGAGCTCCGTGAGGCCGAACTCCTCGCTCTCGCCGAAGCACTCGAGCAGCCGAAGCGCGTTCGAGATGCTCTGGACGGCGTACTCGTGCTTCGGTCTCGACAAGGCACCCCACCCGTGTGCGCGGCCCGGATCCGGGGAAGGTCCGAGCGCCGCCCCGGCGCCACGAGAAGGCGCGGGCGCTCCCGGGCTCTCGCCGTTCTATCTCAGCGCCTCGACGCCTGTCAACCGACATCCAGGGTGCCCGTCCCATGCACCGGAACGCAGTGCGGCCGGATCCGTCTCCGTCCGCGCGGACGCGCGGACCGGAAGTCAGTCGGCGGGGGCTCCCTCGCCCGCGGCGCGGCGCTCCCCCTCGCCCGCAACGAGCTCGATCACGAGAAGCGCGACCCCCACGACGATGAAGCTGTCCGCCAGGTTGAAGTCGGGCCAGGCGTAGCCGCGCCACAGGCGGAAATGCAGGAAGTCGATGACCTCCCCGTAGCGCAGCCGGTCGATGAGATTGCCGACCGCCCCGCCCAGGATGAGGCCGAGCGCCATCGCCGAGAGCCGGTCCCCGGGCTCGAGAGAGCGCTGGAATCGCAGCACCAGGATCACGGCCGCGATCGAGACGACCAGGAACAGGGGCACCCGGATGCCGTCATCGAGCCCGGTGAAGAGCCCGAAGGCGGCGCCCGGATTCCGGACGTGGGTAAGGGTGAAGAATCCGTCGATGATCGGAATGCTGTCGGTGCGGGAGAGGTTCCGCACGATCCAGAGCTTGGTGAGCTGGTCGAGGACGAGGGCGAGCACGAAGCTCACTGCGAAGAAACGGGTCTTCGGCTGCATGCGGTGCGCAGCCTACCAAAGGCCCCTCGGGGCTGCCCTCAGAGCAGCTCCTCCGCGTCCAGGAACCCATCGGCCCACACCTCGGGCGCCCCGTGCCGCGCCTCCTCGAGGAGCCGCGCGCCCCGCTCCCGGTCGCCGAGCTCGCGCAAGACGAAGCCGCGCAGGCCCCGGAGGTGCGCGCGAAGTCCCGGGGGCGTGCCACGCGAGGCCAGCAGCGCTTCGGCCTGTTCCAGGTGCCCGAGCGCCGTGTCGGGCCGCCCGTGCTCGGCGAGGTAGCGCGCGATGGCCAGAAAGGCGTAGGGGTTCGACGGCTCCACCTGGAGCGCCCGGTCGTAGCGCTCCACGGCCTCGGCCGGCCGGCCTTCCGCCTCGGCCCGCAGGCCCTCGGCGACGAGGTGCATCGAGGCCCGCCAGCTCGGCGTGCCCCGCTCCACCTGGTCGAGAAGGTGGAAGGGCTCGGCCCGCATGGCGGAAGCGCGCCCGGCGTCGGGTGCGCGGCCGGCCCAGGGGCCGGCACAGCCCACCGCGAGCGCGGCCACCGCGGCGAGAAGCAGGCTGCGGCGCACGGCTACCTCCCCTGGGCCTGGCGCCGGAACCACTCGAGCACGCGGCGATAGACGCGCTCCGCGTCCCGGGCGGGCCGCTGCACGCGCGGCCGGTCCGGACGCGGGGGCCGGGGCTCCACCTGCTGCGGCCCCGCGGAGCGCGCCGCCGGGGCACCCGGCTCGCGGCTCGCGATCACATGGGGCCCACCCCAGAAGCCGGGGCAGGTGTGGCGCGGCTCGGTTCCCGGGAGAAAGAACTCCCGCCGGCGCGACGGGCAGCCCGGGAGCGCCCGGGCGCCCGACGCCGGATCGATGGCGAGCGCCACCACGCTCGGGGGCGCCAGGAACTCCCCCTCGACCCGCCCCCCGGTGGCCCCCTGGAGGAAGCGGATCCAGATGGGCAGCGCCGCCCGCCCCCCCGTGAGCCCCATCGGCCGGGGCTCGTCGAAGCCCACCCAGACCACCACCACCAGATCCGGCGTGTACCCCGCGAACCAGGCGTCCCGGGTGTCGTTGCTGGTCCCCGTCTTCCCGGCGATCGGTCCCCGGATGCCCGCGCGCCGGATCCCGGCGCCCGTTCCGCGCTCGACCACGCCCTGCAGCAGCGAGGTCACCAGAAACGCCGTCCCCGGATCGAGCACCCGCTCGAAGGCGATCTCCCGGCGCTCGACGGTGCGCCCGCGCTGGTCCACCACGTCCTCGAAGAACCGCAGCTCCGGGCGGATGCCACCGTTGGCGAGGGTGGCGTAGGCCCGTGCGATCTCGATGGGGGGGAGGCTCGCCGCCCCGAGCGCCAGGCTCGGCACGGCGGGGAGAGGACTCGCGATCCCGAGCCGCCGGGCCATGTCCCGCACCCGGCCGATCCCCACCTCCTGGCCGAGACGCGCCGCCGCCACGTTCATCGACTTCTCGATCGCCGTCCGCACGGGGACGCGGCCGTGGAACTGCCGGTCGAAGTTCTTCGGTTGCCACGGCCTCGAGCCCTTCGTCCGGACGGTGAGCGGGGAGTCGTCGATGAAGCTGGCCAGGGTGATGGTGGGCCCCTCCTCCCCGGGCTCGAGTGCCGCCGCGTACACGATGGGCTTGAACACGCTTCCCGGCTGGCGCCGGGCGCTCGTGCATCGGTTGTACTGGGACTGCCCGTAGTCGCGCCCACCCACCAGCGCCACCACCTCGCCGGTCTGGGGGCGAAGCGCCACCAGGCAGGCCTGCAGATTCCGGCGCGGATCCCCGATCCGGAGGCGGGGATGACGCTTCTCGAGCTCGGCGAGGCCCTCCCGGACTGCCTGGTGGGCGATCCGCTGGAGGCGCGGGTCGAGCGTGGAGTAGATGCGGAGGCCATCGGAGGTGAGGGTCTGCTCGTCGTAGATCTCGGGGAGCTGCCCCTGGAGCGCGTCGAGGAAATAGCGGGTATGCCCCTCCTCCCGGGTCACCCGGGCGAGCTCCAGCGGTCGGCCCTTCGCCCGGAGGGCGGTCTCCTCGTCGATCCGCCCCTGGCGACGCATCTGGTCGAGCACGAGGTCCCTGCGACGCCGCGCCGCCTCCGGGTTCCGGTACGGAGAGGTGGCGTTGGGGCTGTGGATGATCCCCGCGAGGAGTGCCGACTCCGCCACCGTGAGGTCCCGGACCGACTTTCCGAAGAAGACCCGCGCCGCCTCGCCCACCCCGCGGATCTCGGTGGGACCGCGCTGGCCCAGGTAGATCTCGTTCAGATACGCCTCGAGGATGGCATCCTTCGGGTAGCGGACCTCCACGATGACCGCCATCAGCGCCTCGTTGAGCTTGCGGCGGTAGGTGCGCTCCGGCGTGAGGAAGAAGTTCTTGACCAGCTGCTGGGTGAGCGTGCTCCCGCCCTGGGTGATGCTTCCCGCCCGGAGGTTCGCGATCAGCGCCCCCACGATGCGCACGGGGTCGATCCCCACGTGCTGCTCGAAGCGGCGATCCTCGATGGCGAGCACCGCGTCGATCAGGTGCCGCGGCACGTCCGAGAGCTGCACCAGCTCCCGCTGCACCCGGCGGGGCCCGTAGTACGCGCCCACGGCCTCGGGCTCGAGCATGACCGCGGCCAGCTCCGGCCCATCCGGAAGCTCCCGGATCCGGCGGATCGAGGTGCCGTCGAGCTCGAGCAGGATGTCCCGGGCCGGCTCCGGCCGTCGGGGATGCTCGAAGGCGCGGAGGTGGATGCGAAAGCCCCGCCGGGAGCGGTGGTAGCGGCCGGGGGGAAGAAAGCCCCCTTCGGGTGCCGCCTCGGTGTAGCTGAGCCGCTCGAGGACCTCCTCGAGCCCCACCTCCTCGAGATCGAGCCCGGGGTAGAGGATGGTCGGTGCCGAGTACACCCGGGAGGGAACGCGGAAGAGCCTTCCCTCGAAGCGCTCGGTGACGATCCCGTCGAGTCGCTTCAGGTAGGCGCCGAGGGGCAGCCCCGCGACGAAGGCGAGTCCGGCGAGCCCCGCGCAGGCGGCGAGGAAGACCCCCTGGGCCGCGGAGAGCCTCCCGCGGCGGGCCGGCCGACGCCTGCGGCCGGACGGGCGCCGTCGCCGGCGCTGCCTGCTGGTTCCCGCCATCGCCCCTCCCGGGGCCACGCTTCTGCGAGCGGCCCCGCGCCGGGGAGTCTAGCCCCGGGGCCGGGGGTGACCGGGTGTCAGGACGCGGCCGGCTGCCCCACGCGCTTCACCCGCTCCTCGTAGGCGCGCCGCACGATGCGGGCGTCGTCGAGGAAGTGGGGCAGCTCCTCGAGGAGCAGCGCCTGCGGACCGTCGCAGAGCGCCTCTTCGGGGTGCGGGTGGAAGTCGACGAGCACCATGTTGGCGCCGGCGATGACGCCCTGGGCGGTCACGTGGAAGATGTCGAGGAGCCCGTCGGGGGCGATGGCGCGCCGCCCGACCGAGTGGGAGGGGTCCACGCACACCGGCAGCCGGGTGAGCCGCCGCACCACCGGGACGTGCCCGAAATCCACCAGGTTCCGATGGGGGTCGCCGAGGTGGCTCTTCACACCGCGCAGACAGAAGACGATCTTGTGGTTGCCCCCCGAGGCGACGTACTCGCAGGCGTTGAGCGACTCCTCGAGCGTGATGCCCATCCCGCGCTTGAAGAGCACCGGGAGCTCGGTCTGCTGGCCCACGGCCTTGAGCAGCTCGAAGTTCTGGGCATTGCGGGTCCCGATCTGGAGCATCACCCCCGTGGGACGGCCGGTCTGCTCGAGGGCGCCGTAGATCTCCTCGATGTGCCGCTCGCGGGTCACTTCCATGGCCACGATGCGGATCCCATGGCGCCCGGCAGACTCGAGCACCCACGGCAGGCACGACGCACCGAGTCCCTGGAAGTCGTAGGGGCTGGTCCGCGGCTTGTAGACGCCTGCGCGGGCGGTCTGGATGCCGTGCCGGGCGAGGGCCGCGAAGGTCGCGTCGAGATTCTCCGGGGTGTCCACGGCGCACAGGCCGGGGAAGACGTGAAAGGTGTCCTGCGACAGGTGGACGCCGTTGTAGGTGAACCCCACCGCATCGAGACCGCCGTCGTGGCGCCCGATCGTCCGGAACTTCTCCGTCACCCGGACCACCTTCTCGACCCCGGCGATCTCCTCGAAGGGCTCGGTCGGAAGGACCCCGGTCGGGCCGATCAGGTAGATCTCCACCACCGATCGGGTCGCGCCCACGATGCGGTGCATCTGGGTCCGAACGCCGGGATAGGACTCGGCGAGCCGGACCACCTGGGCCACGTCCGGCGAATCGGGCCCCACGTCGGCCTTCATCACGATGATCATGGGATTCCTGCCTCGGGTCGGGGGGTTGGACCGGCGAGACCATAGCACCCGGCGGCCCGCGGGGGCGGCGTGCGCCGCCCGGCGATCCGCGGCAGACGTTGCGGAAGGCCCCGGATTCTCCGAGATTTGCGCATCATGAGCCGCAAGAAGCCGTGGGGCGGGCGCTTCCGCGCCGAGACCGATCCGGAGGTGGTCCGATTCTCCGCCTCGGTCCACTTCGACCGGGCCCTCGCCCGCCACGACATCCGGGGCTCGATCGCCCACGCGCGGATGCTCGCTCGGGCGGGGCTCCTCTCGGAAGAGGAGGTTTCCGCCCTCGTGCGGGGTCTCGAGGAGCTCGGCCGGGAGCTCGAGGCCGGCACCCTCCCGCTCGACCCCGAGCTCGAGGACATCCACATGAACCTCGAGGCGCGCCTGCGGGAGCGGGTCGGGCCGGTCGCCGGACGCCTCCACACCGGCCGGAGCCGGAACGACCAGGTCGCCACCGACCTGCTGCTCTACCTCCGCGACGCCTGCCTCGCTGCCCGGCGCGGAATCCAGGTCCTCCGGGGGGTCCTCCTCGAACGGGCAGGCGAGCACGTGGAGACGATCCTGCCCGGGTACACCCACCTCCAGCGGGCCCAGCCCGTCCGGCTCGCGCACCACTGGCTCGCCTACGTGGCGATGTTCGGTCGCGACGCGTCGCGCTTCCGGGACCTGGGCGCCCGGCTGCGGGAGGAGTGTCCGCTCGGCTCCGGGGCCCTCGCCGGCTCCACGCTCCCCCTCGATCGGCACCGGACCGCGCGGGACCTGGGCTTCCAGCGCCCCTCGCGGAACAGCATGGACGCCGTGGCCTCCCGTGATCTCGCCCTCGAGTTCCTGGCGTCCTGCGCCATCTGCCTGGCACAGCTCTCGCGCCTCGCGGAGGAGCTGGTGCTCTGGTCGAGCGCGGAATTCGGCTTCGTGGAGCTCGCCGATGCCTACGCGACAGGCTCCAGCCTGATGCCCCAGAAGAAGAACCCGGATGTCCCGGAGCTCGTTCGCGGGAAGTCCGGACGGGCGGTGGGGAACCTGGTGGCCCTCCTGACCGTCGTGAAGGGCCTCCCGCTCACCTACAATCGCGACCTCCAGGAGGACAAGGAGCCAGTCTTCGACTCCGCCGGTACGCTGCGCGACTCCCTGTCCGTGACGGCCGGCGCGCTGGCGACCCTCCGCCTGAGGCCGGAACGCATGCGCGCGGCTGCCGAGGATCCCATGCTCCTCGCCACCGATCTCGCGGAAGTCCTGGTGCGGGAGGGCGTGCCCTTCCGGGAGGCGCACCAGGCGGTGGGGCGGGTGGTGGCCCACTGCCTCGAGAAGTCCGCCGACCTCCGCTCGCTGACCCGGGAGGAGCTCCGGCGCTTCCACCCCTCCTTTCCGGCTCCGGCCGGGGAACTCCTCGACCTCGAGCGGTCCATCGAGTCGAGGGCCCTCCCCGGCGGGCCGGCTCGGGCCCGGGTGGAGGAGAGCCTGGCGGCCTTCCGCGAGGAGCTCGAGCGGGAGGAGGAGTCCCTCGCGGCCGAAGAGGGCGGCGGAGTCGGAGGGACCGAAGCGTGAGACCCGCCGCGACCCTCGCCGCGCTCGCCCTGGCCGCCTCGACCTCGCTGGCCTGTGGAAACTACGGGCCGCCGGTGCGCCGGGCTCGGCCGCCCGCCCCCCCGCCCGAGCCGGCGGCTACCCTGGAGATACCCACCGAAGCCCGGCCCGGCGCGGCCGAGCCCGACGCAGCCGAGCCCGGCGGGGAGCCCGAACCGGAGGAGAGACCGGAGCGCCGCCGGCAGGCCCGGGAGCTCGCTCCGGCGGAGCCCTTCCTCGAGGGGCCGCCGGCCGGGGAACCCGGCCCCGGGGAGCCCGGGAGGGCCGCTCCCCCGCAGTCCCAGGAGACCGCTCCTTGAGCCGCTCGCTCCCCTTCACCAAGATGCACGGCGCGGGCAACGACTTCGTGGTGCTAGACGACCGCCCGGAGCAGCTCCGGGACCTCGAGCGGCTCGCCCCCCTGCTCTGTGACCGCCATTTCGGAATCGGTGCCGACCAGGTGCTGGTGGTTCGGCCCTCGCGCCAAGCCGACATGCGCATGGACATCTACAACGCGGACGGCAGCCAGGTGGAGATGTGCGCCAACGGCATCCGGGCCTTCTACAAGTACCTGCGCGACCGCGGCCTGGTGGACCGGGACGAGATCGCCGTGGAGACCCTCGCCGGCGTCGTGCGTCCCCAGGCCGCGGGCCCGGACCGCGTGCGGGTCGACATGGGTCGGCCGGTGCTCGAGCCCGCCGGGATCCCCACCACCCTCCGGCCGGGGCGTGGACCCGTCCTCGACGTCCCCCTCGAGGTGGCCGGCCGCCGGCTGTCCGTGAGCAGCGTCTCCATGGGAAACCCCCACTGCGTGGTGGAGGTGGAGGACGTGGACCGGGCCCCGGTCGCCGAGCTCGGGCCGCTCCTCGAGCACCACCCGGCGTTTCCCAACCGGGTCAACGTGGAGTTCATCCGGGTGCTCGGGCGCAGCCGGATCCGGCAGCGCACCTGGGAGCGCGGAACCGGCGAGACCCTGGCCTGTGGAAGCGGCGCGTGTGCGGTGGCGGTGGTCTCGATGCTGCGGGGCGTGGTGGACCGCGAGGTCGAGATCGAGCTCCGGGGCGGCGTCCTGGAGATCGCCTGGCCGGATCCGGAGGGGAGTGTCTTCATGACGGGTCCGGCAGCCGAGGTCTTCACCGGCACGGTGTGCCTCGAGGCGCTCGAGGCAGGCGCCCGGGGCAGGGAGGAGTTGTCGTGTTCGAAGGAGTCCTGACCGCGCTGGTCACGCCCTTCCGGGACGGGCAGGTGGACGAGCCGGCCCTCCGGAACCTGGTCGAGCGGCAGATCGAGGCGGGGGTGGACGGCCTGGTCCCCTGCGGCTCCACCGGCGAGGCGGCGACCCTCTCGCACGCCGAGCACCGCCGGGTGGTCGAGATCGTGGTCGACGCGGCGCGTGGACGCGTCCCCGTGGTGGCCGGCACCGGCTCCAACTCGACCCGCGAAGCCATCGACCTGACCCGCCACGCCAAGGAGGCCGGGGCGGACGGAGCGCTCCTCATCTCGCCCTACTACAACAAGCCGACCCAGCAGGGCCTCTACGAGCACTACGCGGCCATCGCCCGCGAGACCGAGTTCCCGCTCGTCGTCTACAACATCCCGGGTCGCACGGCATCGAACATCCTCCCGGAGACGATGGCGCGCCTCGCGGAGATCGAGCAGGTGGTGGGGGTCAAGGAGGCCAGCGGCGACCTCGAGCAGGTCTCGAAGGTGGTGAACCTCTGCCCCGAGGACTTCGCAGTCCTCTCGGGCGACGATGCCCTCACCCTCCCCATCCTGGCCGTGGGCGGGCGGGGAGTGATCTCCACCTCGTCCAACCTCGCACCCGCGGAAATGGCGGAGCTGGTGCGGGCCTTCCGCGCCGGTGAGCCCGACCGCGCCCGCGACGTGCACCGGCGCCTGCTTCCCCTGTTCGAGGTCCTCTTCTGCGAGACCAACCCGATTCCCGTGAAGGCCGCGGTCGCCATGCTCGGGGCCATCGGCGAGGAGCTCCGGCTCCCGCTGACGCCCCTTTCGGCGCCCCACCGCGAGCGACTGCGGGGCGTCCTGAAGGAGCTCGGGCTCCTTTGAGCGCCGCTCGCCGCCGGGTGGCGCTCGTGGGCGCCCTGGGCCGCATGGGCGAGCGGGTGCGCGCCGCGCTCCGGGAGCACCCCGGACTCCGGCTGGCCTCGGCACTCGAGGCCCCCGGGCATCCCGGGGTGGGCCACCGCCTCCCCGAAGGCATCGACGTGACCGACGACCCGGCGAGGGCGCTCTCGGGTGCCGAGGTCGCGATCGTCTTCGCCACCCCGGGGCCGACGGTGGACTTCCTCCGCCGCGCGGCCGAGGCCGGCGTGCCCTGCGCCGTGGGAACCACGGGCTTCGCGCCCGAGCAGCAGCGCGAGATCCGGGATCTCGCGCTTCGCGTCCCGGTGGTCCTCGCCCCGAACTTCTCCGTGGCCGTGAACGTGCTCGTCCACCTCGTCGGGCGCGCAGCGCGACTGCTCGGCGAGGACTACGATGCGGAGATTCTCGAGCTGCACCACCGGGGGAAGCGGGACGCGCCTTCGGGCACCGCGCTGCGGCTCGGGGAGGCGGTCGCGGCCGCGCGCGAGCAGAAGCTCGCCGAAGTGGCCGTCTTCGAGCGTCACGGCGAGACGGGCCCGCGCCGGGCGGGTGCCATCGGCCTGCAGACGCTGCGCGGGGGCGACAATCCCGGCGAGCACACCGTCTTCTTCATCGGCGAGGGCGAACGGCTCGAGCTCACGCACCGCGCGGCGACGCGCGACCACTTCGCCCGCGGCGCCGTGCGGGCGGCAGCCTGGCTCCTCGACCGCCCGCCCGGTCTCTACCGGATGGAGCAGGTCCTCGGGCTCGAGCCGCTCTGAAGCCTCGACCTCCGCCCCCGAAAGCGAACGGGGCGGAGACCGCATCTGCGGCATCCGCCCCGTGGGCGGGCGATCCCGCGGCCCGCGCCGAGCGCGGGCCGCGGGGCCCTAGCAGTCGAAGTAGAGCTCGAACTCGTGCGGGTGCGGCCGCAGGCGCACCTGGTCGACCTCGTTCTCCCGCTTGTAGGCGATCCACGTCTCGAGGGCATCGCGGGTGAAGACGTCCCCCTTGAGCAGGAACTCGTGGTCCTCCTCGAGGTGGTTCAGCGCCTCCTCGAGACTCGCCGGCATGGTGGGAATGCCGGCCGCCTCCTCGGGCGTGAGCGCGTAGATGTTCTTGTCGAGGGGCTCACCCGGATCGATCTTGTTCTCGATCCCGTCGATGCCTGCCATGGCCATGGCCGCGAAGGCCAGGTACGGGTTGCAGGACGGGTCCGGGTAGCGCACCTCG
>JALSIO010000665.1 GCA_026989995.1 Myxococcales bacterium | reverse complement strand
CTCGTTGGGGGCGAGGTCGATCACCGCCTAGATCCGCTCGAGGATGGTCGCGATGCCCATGCCTCCGCCGATGCACATGGTGACGAGCCCCGTGCCCAGGTCCCGCCTTTCGAGCTCGTCGAGCACGGTGCCGATCAGCATGGCTCCCGTGGCGCCGAGGGGGTGGCCGAGGGCGATGGCGCCGCCGTTCACGTTCACCCGGTCGGGGTCCATGTCGAGATCCCGCATCACCTTCAAGGGGATCGCCGCGAAGGCCTCGTTGATCTCGATGAGATCGATGTCGCCGATGGTCATCCCCGCCTTGGCGAGGCAGCGCTTCGTGGCGGGGGTGGGCGCCGTCAGCATGATCACCGGCTCGTCGGCAGCCGTCGCCGTGGCCACGATGCGGGCCCGCGGCCTCAGGCCGTGGGCCCGGGCGTAGTCGGGGCTCGCGATCAGGACGGCGGCGGCGCCGTCGACGATGCCCGAGGAGTTCCCCGCGTGGTGGACGTGGTGGACCTTCTCGATCTGCGGGTAGACCCGCTTCGCCTTCTGGTCGAAGGAGAGGGTGTCGCCCTTCTGGACGTAGGAGCCCATCGCCTCGAAGGAGGGCGGCAGCGCCGCGAGGCTCTCGAGCGTGGTGCCGGGGCGGGGGTGCTCGTCCCGTTCGAGGACCACCCGGCCCTCGAGATCCCGCACCGGGAAGAGGCTCCGGTCGAACCGCCCCTCCTTCTGCGCGATGGCACAGCGCTCCTGGCTGCGGACGGCGAAGCGGTCGAGGTCCTCCCGGGTGAAGCCCTCGAGGGTGGCGATGAGGTCCGCCGAGATCCCCTGGGGTACGAGCGGGTGGAGCGCCCGCAGGTGCGGGTTGTGGCCGTCGAGCCCGGACTTGTCCGAACCCATGGGGCAGCGGGACATGGACTCGACGCCGCCGCCGATGGCCAGATCCTGCTGGCCGGCGAGGACACCATAGGCGGCGAAGTTGACCGCCTGCTGGCCTGAACCGCAGAAGCGGTTCAGGCTGACACCCGAGGCGGCACGTGGGTCCCACCCCGCGGCGAGGACCGACATCCGGGCGATGCAGCCCCCCTGCTCCCCGGCCTGGGAGACGCAGCCCACGACCACGTCCTCGACGTCGGTCGGATCGAAGCCCACCCGATCCCGGAGGGTGTTGAGGGTCTGTGCCAGGAGCTCTTGGGGATGGATTCCCGAGAGGGCTCCCGTCTCCTTCTTGCCCCGGCCGCGCGGTGTGCGCACGGCGTCGATGATCCAGGCCTCGCCCATGGTCGGTCTCTCCCGTGGCTGCGCGCGGCATCGCGCGCGGAGGGTTCCGGGCCGGACCGGTGATGGCCGCCCCCCGGATCCCGAGGCGGCGCCGAGGGCGCTTCGACTCGCGGATCAACGGGAGGGCCATTCTACCAGCCGGCCGGGAGCCGGGCGACCGGAAGCGGTGCGAGCGCACGCGGCGCGGCTGCGCGGCGGGCACACCCGCTGCCGCCCGGTTTTCGCTTGACGGTTTCGAGGGGACGTCCTAATCAACCGGCGCCGGCCCCCCTGGCGGGCTCTCGCAGCGGGGGGCGCAACCGATCGCTGCAGGGGACCTCGCGGGTGGCTTCCGCCCCGGAAGGGAGAGCGGGGGGCGACGCGGCGGTCCGCAGGGTCCAGGGGGCCAGGGATCCGATGACCTGGATGCGCCGCGGGCGACGCTTCCTGTTTCCGGTTCTGGCGGCTGCCGCAGCGGCGGCGTGGGTGGTGGCGCTCCCGGG
>JALSIO010000664.1 GCA_026989995.1 Myxococcales bacterium | reverse complement strand
GACCTGGGCAGCGGGAGCGGAAAGGTCTGCTTCATCGCCGCCCAGATCGCCGGGCCCGAAGGCCGCGTGATCGGCATCGACGCCAACCTGGAGATGCTCGATCTCGCGCGCCGGGCGAAGGATCAGGTCACGTCGGCCCTGGGCTACGAGAACGTCGAGTTCCGGCGGGGACGCGTCCAGGACCTCGGCCTCGACCTCGAAGCCCTCGAGACCTGGCTCGAGGCCAACCCGGTGCGGGACCTCCCCTCCCTCGCCGCCCTCGCGAGCCACGAGCAGTGGCTCCGCCGGCAGCGGCCGCTCGTGGCCGACGCGAGCGTCGACCTCGTGATCTCGAACTGCGTGCTCAACCTCGTCGACGAGGAGGACAAGTCGCGCCTCGGCCCCGAGATCTTCCGCGTCCTTCGGCCCGGCGGGCGCGTCGCCCTCTCGGACATCGTGAGCGACCGGCCCGTTCCGGACCACCTCAAGGACGATCCGGAGCTGTGGAGCGGCTGCGTATCGGGCGCCTTCCACCTCCGCGACCTTCTCCGGGAGCTCGAGCGGGCCGGCTTCCGGGGCATCCGGATCGAGAGCTGGAGCGACGAGCCCTTTGCGGTGATCGACGGGATCTCCTTCCGATCCGTGACGGTGACCGCGGTCCGCCCCCACGCCCCCGGAAACCGTGCCCGGGGCGGAGAGGTCATCTACCGCGGACCCTGGGCGCGGGTGGAGGACGAGGCCGGATGCGTCTTCGAGCGCGGGCGAAGCGCCCCGGTCGATGCGGAGGTCTTCGAGCGCCTCCGCTCCGACTGCTACGAGGGCCACCTGATCGCCATCCCGCATGCAGACGAGGGCGCGGCGTCGGACGGCCGGGGTCCCTGCTGTTCCCCGGGCGCGCCGAACCCGCGCGCCGGTTCCCCGTGAGCCCCGAGGATCCGCACCCGTTCGCGACCCGCCTCGCCGAAGAAGGCGTGGGCCCCCTCGTGCGCGGGCGGGTGCAAACCCTCCAGGTGAATCTCACCCGCCGATGCAACCTCGCCTGCCATCACTGCCACGTGGAGTCGGGTCCGAAGCGGACCGAGGAGATCGGCGCACGGGTCGCCGAGCGGGTGCTCGCCCTCCTTCGGGCGAACCCCGGAGTCGAGGTGCTCGACCTCACCGGTGGCGCTCCCGAGCTCTCAGTGCACTTTCGGGATCTCGTCCGCGGCGCGCGCGCCCTCGGCCGCCGCGTCATCGACCGCTGCAACCTGACGGTGCTCTTCGAGCCCGGTCAGGAGGACACCGCCGAGTTTCTCGCCTCCCAGGGGGTGGAGATCGTGGCGTCGCTCCCCTGCTACTCCCGGGAGAACGTCGAACGCCAGCGGGGACGAGGCGTCTTCGACGCCAGCATCGAGGCGCTCCGCAAGCTGAACCAGCTCGGCTACGGCCGACCGGGCTCACCCCTCCGCCTCGACCTCGTCTACAACCCACAGGGGCCTTCCCTCCCGCCGCCCCAGGCCGAACTCGAGGAGCGCTACCGGAAGGAGCTGGGCGAGCTTTTCGGGATCGAGTTCCACCGGCTGCTCACCCTGGCCAACATGCCCATCCGCCGCTTCGCCCGCACCCTCCACCGAACCGGACGCTTCGAGGCCTACCTCTCGCTGCTCGCCGACCACTTCAACCCCGCGACCGTCCCGGAACTCATGTGCCGGAGCCTGCTCTCGGTGGATCACGCCGGCCGGCTTCACGACTGCGATTTCAACCAGGCCCTCGGCCTCGTGCTCCCCGGCCCGG
>JALSIO010000663.1 GCA_026989995.1 Myxococcales bacterium | reverse complement strand
GGATCGGGCCAGCCCTCCCGAGGAAGCGGTCGACGAGCCCCCGCGCGGAAGGGAGCGGCGAGGCCGCCCATGAGCGCGGATGCGATCCGCCGCGGGTGCGGGCTCCGCCGCCTCGAAGTCCGGGAAGCGGCGCGCCGGCTAGGAGGCGCGCAGCAGCCTTCGCGCCTCGGCGGGGGGAGCCACGTCGCGGCCGAGCTCCGCCGCCAGCCGCGCCGCCTCGGCCACGAGCTCCGCGTTGCAGCGGCCCCCGGCGGCGACGGGCGTATCCCCGATTCCCACGCGCACGTGTCCTCCGGCCGCGATGGCGCAGCGCAGGAGCTCGTCCACCGCTTCGCGCGAGTCGAGGCCGGTGGGGGCGCAGAACCAGGCGAGCCGCCGCCGCGCGGCCAGCCGCTCGATCATGCGGGCGTAGATGTGCACGCTCTCGGGCTCCGGCAGCAGGCCGTGCAGCCAGTGCCCGCTCAGGAAGAACTTCACCACGGGATGCCGCGGCAGGCCGGCGCGGACCAGGGCCAGGCTGGAGCGCAGGTGGCCCGGCTCGAAGACGGCGAGGCTCACGATCAGGTCGCGCGCGTCGTACTCGCGCAGCATCTCCACCAGCGTGCGGAAGGGGTTCCGGTAGATGCTGCGGTCGAGGGGCAGCGCCTCGTTGATGGGCGAGAGCTCCCCACCCTCCTCCCAGACGAAGTCCACGCTCCCCATGTCGAGCGGCACGATGCCGACGTCGAGGTCCGGGTCGTCCGCCAGGGCGAGCACGTGCCCGAAGCGCTCGCTGCGCGCGCGCTCGAAGTCGGAGATGAATGGCTCGTAGGTGGGGTAGAGCATCACATCGCAGCCCGCGGCGCGCACCTCCGCCATCACCCGGCGGTAGAGGGCCTCATCCCCACAGCGCTGCTCCCCGGTGGTGGGATCGCGGGCGTGGAAGTGCACGATGGAGGCCCCGGCCCGTGCGCAGGCCAGGATGTCGGCCACGATCTCGTCGGGTGCGTTGGGCACGGCGGGGTGCTGCTGGCGGGAGACGGCCTCGTTGAGCCCCACTTCGATCACCACCGGTTCGCGCAGGGCCTCCATCTCGCGCTCGCCCCCTTTCTCTCGCGTGCCGCGCGGCTTCGGATCCCACCGTCGCGGGGCTGCGGGGAGGTCGCCCGCCGCGGCACCCGCGCGCGGGCTAGCCGCGGCGCCGCGGGCGCCGGGTGGCCCCGCGGCTCGGTGCGGCGGAGCGCGCGGACCCGGCCCCGCCGCCCTGCGACCAGGCGCGCACCCCGGCGCGCAGGGCCTCGTTCGTGGCGGCCACGAACCGCTCGTCTCGGGCGGGATCGCCGTACTCGAGCCAGGTGAGCACCGCTTCCACCAGGTAGCCGACCACGGCGTGGGCCGCCCACTCGAGTGATTCGGCGGGCACGCGGCCGGCGAGCGCATCGCTGGCCGCCGCGATCGCGCGCTCGCGGAGGTCCGCCGCGTAGGATGCGAAGCGGGGCTCTCGGGCGCAGTGGCGCCACAGCAGGCGAAAGCCCTCGGGATCCGCCCGGGCCGCCGCGAGCACGGATCGGGCCCCGACGCCAAAGCCCTCGGGATCCCCCTCGTCCGCGAAGGCCGCGGACATGCGCTCGCATGCCCGTTGCAGGGTCGCGCGGTAGAGCCCCTCCTTCGAGTCGAAGTGCCGGTACACGATGAGGTGGGTGACGCCCGCCGCGGCGGCCACGTCCGCCATGGACGTGGCGGCGTAGCCGGCTGCGGCGAAGGCAGCGGTGGC
>JALSIO010000662.1 GCA_026989995.1 Myxococcales bacterium | reverse complement strand
TCAGGGATCGTCTTCCGACGGATTTTCTTGGCGGGCATGGCAGCTCTTCCCCACATGCGCGTCTCAATCCCTTCTTCGTCAGGGATCGTCTTCCGACAGCCCCCTCTGCAGGTGGCCGTGGGTGCAGAGAAAATGATGCCGAATTCCCTAACCTGGTGCGGCTGCCGGTTCGGGAACCGGCAGCCAGCTCGGAGCCGAATCTGATTTCTCTGTATTTCCGCAATGTTACGGCGGTCCGTTTCCCCGGCGGCAGGCATCAGACGATCAGGGTGTCGGGCGGCCGGGCGGCCTCCGGGGGCGGGGCGCGGCCGTGTCGCCGGGACCGGCCGAGGCACCGATCGCAGAGTTCGTAGAGACATACGGCGTCTTCCTGCGGATCCACGATGGCGAGCACACGCCGCCACAGCCGCTCGATCTCCTCCGGTTCGAGCCACGCCTCGAAGTGGCTCTTGAGCGTACGTTCGCCGAAATCACCCAGCGCCCGCGCGAGTCGAAGACGCCGGACGTCGTCTCGTACATCGTAGTGGATCGCGACCAGGACCTCAGCCATGCCGACTCTCCGGCGGCGCCTCCTGCACAAGGCCTCGTTTCACCAGATCCCGGACGCGCGTGGCTGCGTCACGAAGAGCCGGCCGAAGCCCGTAGGCGCGGGGGCCGGCCGCCGCGAGGCGGCGCTCGTAGGCCCGGAGAAGGCGTGAACGAGCACCGTCCCGGAGGCGTACGCCGGCTGGCCCGCACTGCACGAAGTGCTCCGCCCGGAGCACCCGCGTGTTGAGCACGGCGAGGGCGAACCGTTCGATCAGCGGCCGCAGGGGCTCGAGGAGGTCGAGGGCCAGCGAGGCCCGGCCGTAGCGAAGGTCGTGGTAGAAGCCGATCGCGGGGTCGAGGCCCACCGCCGCCACGGCCGAGGCGGCCTCGGCGGCGACCAGAACGTACAGGTAGCTCAGGAGCGCGTTGACCGGATCCGGCGGAGGTCTCCGCCTCCGACCGGGAAACTCCATCCCGTTGCGGAGCATGCGGCCCAGGACACCGAACCAGGCTGCGGCGGCCTCTCCCTCGAGGCCGCGGAGCCGGTCGAGATCCCCCGCGTCCGGAATCCGCTCCGCAGCACACCGCACGCGTCGGGCCGCTTCGAGCAGCGCGGGCTCCGGGTGGTTGGCCGCGAAGCGCCGCAGGGTCTCGTCGGTGCGGGCGAGCTTGAGCCGAACGAGGTCGCTCGCGAAGGCGAGGCGGAACGCGGGATCCCGGCTTCGATCCACCTGGGCGATGCGGCGAAAGACGTCCTTCGAGAGCGGCCCGGCGAGCTCGCCGCGGTAGCGGCCCCGGGTGGTGACGAAGGCGACCGAGACGCCCTCGTCGAGGAGGAGGGCGAGCGCCGGGGTGCTGAGGGCGACGGCACCGTGCAGGACGAGGCGCTCGAGGCGACCCACCGGAAGGCTGAGCAGCCGCTCGCCCTCCGCCTCCACCTCGAGCCGGCGCGAGCGCCGGCGCAGGACAGCTCCCTGGGTGGTGACGTGCAGGACCGACATGTCCCGCCCTCCGTCGCGACCGGGGGGAAGGGGGGCAACACGGTCGTGGATCGGCAGGCCGCCCGCGCCACCCAAGACCCGGCCCGCCGACAGGGCGGCGGGAGGGCCCCGCGGGGTCGAAGGCGGGGCTCGGGCGCGCCCCCACCTTCGAGGCGGGGCGCGCCCCCCTCGCCCCGGGGATCGGGACGAGGGGGGCGCTCAGGCTAGAGGCAGGGATGCGAGTCGACG
>JALSIO010000661.1 GCA_026989995.1 Myxococcales bacterium | reverse complement strand
CTTGCGCGTGTCCGCGTGTTGCTGCGCCGGCGACGGTGGGACGGCGCCGCCCGCGGCGGGGTCCCGGCACCCTTCCGGGTGGGGGAGAGCACCATCCACTTCGACCGCTTCGAGATCGAGGGTCCGCGCGGCACGGTGCGGCTCACCACCCGGGAGGCGGCGCTGCTGCGGGCCCTCGTCGACCGGGCCGGGGAGGTGGTGTCGCGGGCCGAGCTCCTCGAGGAGGTGTGGGGACTTCGTCGGGATACCCGAACCCGGGTGGTCGACTCCTTCGTGGTGCGGCTCCGTCGCTATCTCGAGCCCGACCCGGCGCGCCCCCGCCACATCCTTTCGGTCCGCGGGCAGGGCTATCGGCTCGAGCCGTAGCGCGTCCGTCCGGGCCGAGGGCTCCCCCGGAGGGCTGGCCTAGGCTCCCGGGCGGAGGCGTGCCAATCTACCGCCATGACCGATTCCCTCGTCTTCAGCTCCCGACCCGAGTTCGAGGATCCGGCGCTGGTGCTGGCCTTCGAGGGTTGGAACGACGCCGGCGAGGCCGCGAGCACGGCGCTCCGCTACCTGCTGGAGGAGACGGCGGCCGAGCCGCTCGCGCGGCTTCCGGCCGAGGACTACTTCGACTTCACGGTCCAGAGGCCCCTGATCCGCGTGGATCCCGAAGGGCTGAGGCAGATTGCCTGGCCGGATCTCGAGTTCTTCCACGCCCGGGGGCAGGTCGTCTTCGGGCTCGGCGTGGAGCCGCACCTCCGCTGGCGCTCCTTCTGCGACGCCGTCGTCCGTCTCGTCGGCGAAACCGGCATCCGCCGGGTGGTGCTGCTCGGAGCCTATCTGGCCGATGTGCTCTACTCCCGGCCGGTGGGGATCTCGTGCGTGGGAGGGGATCCGGAGCGGCTTTCGGGGCTGGCGGTCGAGTCCACGCGCTACGAGGGCCCCACCGGTGTCGTCGGGGTGCTGTGCCACCGGATGCTCGAGGCCGGGGTCGATACGGTCGCCTTCTGGGCGGGTCTCCCGCACTACATCACAGTGACGCCCAACCCGCGCGGTGCGCTGGCCCTGGTGGGGGCGGCATCGCACTACCTCGACCTGGCCGTGGACAGCACGCCCCTGATGGCCCAGGCGGCGGAATTCGAGCAGAAGGTCTCGCAGCTCGTCGCCGCCGATCCGGAACTGGCCAACTACGTGAAGGAGCTCAAGCGGCGGGAGTTCGCCCACTGAGCGGCGCCCGGCCGGCGCGCACGCGGCTCAGCCGATCTCGATGGACTCCTCGATGAGCATGGCGGGGATCCCGTCGTCCACCGGGTAGAGGACCCGCCCGTCCTCCCGGACGAGCGCCTCCTGAAGCGGCTCCCGAAGCAGCGTGCCGCCGCGGTTGCGCAGCCGCCCCTCCCGGATCTCCGCGTTGACGCGCTCCAGAAGCTCGGCCGGGGCGGGGCGCACCGGCTGTCGCGTCTCGGGGCAGACCAGCAGTTCGAGAAGCTCGGGGCTCACCGGCATGGGCTCAGCGTAGCATGGCCGAGGAGTACCCGAGGATCCTCCGCGCGATGATGAGCTGGTTGATCTGCTGGGTGCCCTCGTAGATGTCGTTGATCTTGGCATCGCGCATCCACTTCTCGACCAGGAGCTTCTTCGAGTAGCCCTCGGGGCCGAGGAGCTCCACCGCCTTCTGGGTGATCCGGGTGACCGCGAGGCCCGCCTTCGCCTTGGCCATGGAGGCCTCGAGGCTGTTCGGGCGCCCGCGGTTCATCATGCTCGCCGCCCGCCAGGTG
>JALSIO010000660.1 GCA_026989995.1 Myxococcales bacterium | reverse complement strand
CCGGCGCTCTGGCGGGTGATGGCGGAGGCCGGACTCCTGGGCATCGCCGTGCCCGAGGAGCAGGGCGGCGCGGGCCTCGGGTTCCTCGAGATCGCCGGGGTGCTCGAGGAGGCCGGCCGGCGGGCTGCGCCGGTGCCCTACCTCGAGACGCAGGTGCTCGGCGTCCTGCCGATCCTCCGCTTCGGGAGCTCCGAGCAGCGATCGCGCTGGCTGGCCCCGGTGGCGCGCGGCGAGCTCATCCTCACCGCCGCGTTGCAGGAGGACGGCGCCCCCCGGGAGCGCCCCGAGACGACCGCGGAGGCCACCGGCGCGGGCTTCCGGCTGCGCGGGCGCCGGCCCTGCGTGCCGGCGGGGCCCCTCGCGGGCCGGATCCTCGTGCCGGCGGTCGCCGACGGCGAGATCGGGATCTTCGCTGTCGACCCGGAGACCGAGGGCGTGCGGGTGACGCCGCTTCGGACCACGAGCGGGCAGCCCGAGGCCCTCGTGGAGCTCGAGGGCGCGGTCGTTCCCGCGGAGGACGTGCTCGTGGTGCCGGGTGCCGGCGGCGGAGAGGCCCTCGAGTGGTTGCGCCTCCACGCCGCCGCCGCGCTCGCCATGGTCGCGGTGGGTCTGTGCGAGGAGGCCCTTCGCCTGACCGCGGAGTACACGAAGACGCGCAAGCAGTTCGATCAGCCCATCGCCATGTTCCAGGCGGTGGGCCATCGGGCCGCCGACGCCTACATCGATGCCGAGGCGGTTCGGCTCTCGGCCTGGCAGGCCGCCTGGCGGCTCGCCGAGGGCCTCCCGGCCGAACGCGAGGTGGCCATCGCCAAGTTCTGGGCTTCGGAGGGGGGCAACCGCGTGGTCCACGCCGCCCAGCACCTGCACGGCGGGGTGGGCGTGGACCGGGAGTATCCTCTGCACCGCTACTTCCTGATGGCCCGACAGCTCGAGCTCACCCTCGGTGGCGCCACCGAGCAGCTCCTCCGCCTCGGCGAGCACATCGCCTCGAGCCCGCCGCCCGAGCCACCCGGCGCGTAGCGGCGTCCTCCGGGCTAGCCCCGGACCTCGATCACGGCGTTCGAGATGACGATCGCATCGCGGTCCTTCGACTTCGCCTGGATCAGGATCCGGTCGCCCTCGCGCCAGGCGGCCGTCTGGTACGTCTCGCCCGGGAAGGCGACCCCGCGGAAGCGCGCCTGGTAGCGGGCCACGCGCGTCACGTCTCCGTCGAGCATGCCGTCCACCACGGCCTTGCACACGATGCCGTAGGAGCAGAGGCCGTGGATGATCGGGCGCTCGAAGCCCGCCCTGGCGGCGAACTCCGGGTCGGCGTGCAGCGGGTTCTTGTCGCCGTTGAGGCGGTAGAGCAGCGCCTGCTGCGGCAGGGTCTTCGATTCGAAGACGGCGTCCGGGTCCCGGCCCGGCGGCTCGTTGCCGATCTCGGGGCCGCGCGGCCCGCCGAAGCCGCCCTCGCCGCGGAGGAAGAGGGACATGCGATTGGTGTAGAGGGGCTCGCCGTCCTCGGTGCGGGCGGCCATCTCCAGGATGGCGAGCGCTGCCTTGCCCTTGTCGAAGATGTCCGCGATGCGCGACTGCGAGGTCACCGTGGCCTCGGTGGGGAGAGGCCGGTGGAGGATCACCTCCTGCTCGCCGTGGAGCAGCATGACCGGGTTGAATTCGAGGCCCGGGACCTTCATCAGGTTCCCGCCGCCCCGGGTCCGGACCACGGTGGTGAACGAGGGAAGGACCTTGAGGTTCTTCTCGTAGCAGTACTCGAGCTCG
>JALSIO010000659.1 GCA_026989995.1 Myxococcales bacterium | reverse complement strand
TCCCGGGCGGGCGCGGGCTTCGGGGTGGACACCAACGCGGTTTCCCTGGTCTGGCCCGGGGGCGAGGTCGAGGAGCTCCCGGTCCTCGACAAGCGCGAGGTGGCCCGGCACCTGCTCGATCGCATCGAGAAGCTCCTGGAGCGCCGAGGGTGAGGGCGCGGGCTGCGGCGCTCGCGGTCCTGCTCGCGGCAGCCGGGGTGGCGACGGGCCGGGGCGAGGAGCCGGCGGGCGCCCCGCCCGTGTTCCGCGCGGGCGGGCACGTGAACCTGATCCGCGTGGACGGCTCCATCAACCCGGCCTCCGCCGACTTCATCCTGAAGTCGATCCGCCAGAGCGAGGACGAAGGCGCGGCGGCGCTGATCCTGGAGCTCGACACCCCGGGCGGGCTGCTCGCCTCGACCAAGGACATCATCCAGGGGATCCTGAACGCAGGAGTGCCGGTCGTGGTCTACGTCTCGCCCCGAGGCGCCTGGGCCGGCTCCGCGGGCACGTTCATCACCCTGGCCGGCCATGTCGCCGCCATGGCGCCGGGCACCAGCATCGGTGCCGCACACCCGGTGGGCATCGGCGGCGGACGCGCGAAGGACGAGGAGGGCGGGCGCGACTTCGCCGCCGAGAAGGCGGAGAATTTCACCGCCGCATTCATCGAGTCGATCGCCCGGGAGCGGGGGCGGAACGTCGAGTGGGCGGTCAAGGCGGTGCGGGAATCGGTCGCCATCACCCAGGACGAAGCCCTGCGGATCGGCGTCGTCGACCTCGTCGCGGGAACCCGGGAGGAGCTCCTCGATCAGCTCGAGGGGCGCGTGGTGAGGGTGCGCGGCAGGGAGGTGACCCTCTCCGTCGCCGGTGCCCCGGTGCGGGTCCTCGAGATGGATCTCCTCACCAGGATCATGCACGTGCTCGCCAGCCCGGACGTGGCCGTCGTGCTGCTCCTCGCCGGTGCGGTCGGGCTCTACGTGGAGTTCAACCAGCCGGGCCTGATCCTCCCCGGTGTGGTGGGCGCGGTCTGCCTGATCCTCGGATTCATCGCGCTGCAGATCCTCCCCTTCTCGTGGACGGGGCTCCTGCTGCTGGCCCTCGGCGTGTCCTTCTTCGCCGCCGAGGCCTTCGTGACCTCCTACGGCGCCTTCTTCGCGGCCGGGGTGATCTGCTTCCTGCTCGGGGGGTCGATGATCTTCGACCTTCCCGAGCTCGGGGGACTCCAGGTCTCCTTCTACACCGTGCTTCTGCCGGCGGCGGCGGCCTTCGCCCTCGCCGCGGGAACCGTGGTCTATGCGGTCGGTCGGGCCCGGGCGGCGGCGCCGCAGGCGGGGGTGGGCGAGCTTCTCGGCGCCCGGGGGCGCGCGGATGAGCCGCTTTCTCCGCGGGGTCGGGTCTTCATCCACGGCGAGTACTGGAACGCCGTCTCCGAGGAGCCGGTCGAGGAAGGAGAGACCGTGGAGGTGGTCGGCGTGGAAGGCCTCTGTCTCCGGGTTCGAAGGGCCCGCTCGCGCGGCGGGCCGGGGGAGGGATGATGGCGTCTACGGGTCTGATCCTGCTCGGCATCCTGGCGGGCTTCTTCATCGCAGGCATCCGCATCCTGGCCGAATACGAGCGCGGTGTGGTCTTCCGACTCGGCCGCTTCATCGGGATCAAGGAGGCGGGCCTCCGGTGGATCATTCCGGGGATCGACCGCATGGTGCGGATCAGCCTCCGGGAGATCGTGATGGATGTGCCGCCGCAGGAGGTGATCACCCGGGACAACGTCTCCGTGAAGGTGAATGCCGTGCTCTATTTCCGCGTGATGCACCCCGACAAGGCCGTGATCCAGGTGGAAAACTACCTCTACGGGACCTCCCAGCTCGCGCAGACGACCCTTCGAAGCGTCTGCGGGCAGGCGGAGCTCGACCAGCTCCTCGCCGATCGGGACGACATCAACCGGAAGCTGCAGGAGATCATCGACCTCCAGACCGAACCGTGGGGGGTGAAGGTCCGGGCCGTGGAGGTCAAGCAGATCGACCTCCCCCAGGAGATGCAGCGCGCGATGGCGCGGCAGGCGGAGGCCGAGCGAGAGAAGCGCTCCAAGGTGATCCATGCCGAGGGCGAGTACCAGGCCGCGCAGCGCCTCGCCGAGGCCTCGCGGGTCCTCGCCTCCGAGCCTTCTGCGCTCCAGCTTCGCTACCTGCAGACCCTCTCGGAGATCGCCGCCGAGAACACCGCGACCATCGTCTTCCCGCTTCCGATCGATTTCCTGAAACCCTTCTACGAGGTCGCCCGGGGGCCGGCGGGTCGCGCCGCGGGGGGCGGGGCGTAGATGGCCGGAGGAGGCGAGCTCCCGCCGGACGAGGCCGTGCGCCGCAGCGTGGCGCGCACCGTGGGCACCCTCCTGGTGCTCGCGATTTCGCTCGCGATACTCGGGGCCTGGGCGTCGCTCGGATACTACTCGCTTCAGCCGGGGGAACACGCGATCATCTTCCGGCTCGGGCGATACGTGCGGACGGAAGCGAGATCGGGTCCGCATCTCCATCTGCCCCCACCCATCGGCAGCCACGAGATCGTCTCCGCAGAATCGGTACAGCAGGAGCACTTCGGCTTTCAGGGCGACGTCGAGGAGCCCGGTCCCGAAGAGCTGCACGAGGCCACCATGCAGACCAGCGACAACAACATCGTCCTGGTCGGCTTCGCCGTGCAGTACAAGGTCAAGGACGCCTTCGAGTCACGCTACCGGGTGGCGAGTCCGCGGGCCACGCTGCGCGACGCCGCCCAGGCGGCGGTCCGGCAGGTGGTGGCCCGGCACAGCGTGGACGGGGTGCTCTCGGAGAAGCGCGGACAGATCGAGGTGGAGTCGCGGGACCTCCTCCAATCGATCCTCGACCGCTACCACGCGGGACTCGACGTGCTCGGGGTCGAGCTCCAGCGCGTGCAGCCGCCCGACGCAGTGCGCGACGCCTTCGACGATGTGATTGCGGCCATCCAGGATCGCAATCGGGCCGTCAACGAGGCACAGGGGTACGCCAACGAGGTCCTCCCCCGAGCCCGCGCCGAGGCGCAGGAGCTGCTCCAGCGTGCCCGGGGGTACAAGGAGGCGCGCGTTGCCGAGGCCACCGGGGAGGCGCGGCGCTTCGAGGCGCTCCTGGCCGAGTACGCGAAGGCACCCGAGGTCACCCGGACCCGGCTCTACCTCGAGGCCCTCGAGGACGTGCTCGGGCCGGTGGAGAAGGTGTTGGTGGACCCGGAGATCCGGGGCATCGTGCCGTACCTGCCGCTGGCGCCGAGGGGACCCCGAGCGCAGGCTGCCGGAGGGGAGCGATGAGCCGCGCCCTGCTTCTCCTTTTCGTGCTCGCCGCAGCCGCGGCGGGGACGCTGTGGGCGGGAGAGTACGGGTACGGTCCCGTGGTCATCGTGCACGAGGACGAGCAGAAGATCGTGCTGCTCTTCGGCAAGGAGATCGCGGTCCTGACCGAGCCCGGGCTGGCCCTGCGGGTGCCGCTGCTGACAGAGGTGGTGCGCTTCGACAAGCGCGCGCTCTACCTCAACACCGAGCCGGAGCCGATCCAGACCCGGGACGAGGAGCGGCTGGTGGTGGACAACTACGTGATCTGGCGGATCCGCGACCCGGCGCAGTTCTTCCGGTCCTTTCCGCAGGGAATCCCGCAGGCCGAGGGCCGCATCGCCAGGGTGGTGAAGGCGGATGTCCGGGCCGTGGTCGGGAGGCACACCTTCGGCGAGGTGCTAACCAGCGCCCGCGAGGAGGTGATGCGGGAGATTGCCGCCGAAGCGCAGGAGACCCTCGGCTCCGAAGGGGTGGCGATCGTGGACGTCCGGATCAACCGCACGGAGATGCCACCGGGGACGCGCAAGAACGTCTACGCGAGGATGCGCGCGGAGCGCGAGCGGTTGGCCCGCAAGTACCGAGCCGAGGGGGAGGCCGAGGGGCGGCGCATCCGCGCGGGGGCCGACCGGGAGGCCCGGGTGATCGTGGCCGAGGCCCGGCGCGATGCGGAGGTCCTCCGGGGGCAGGGAGACGCCGAGGCCACCGCCATCTACGCCGCGGCCTACCAGAAGGATCCCGACTTCTACGCCTTCGTGCGAAGCCTCGAGGCGTACCGCAAGACGCTCGGATCCGAGACCACGCTGGTGCTCACGCCCGGAAGCGGATTCTTTCGCGTGCTCAGGGACCCGGCCGCGGGCGCCCGAGCTCCGGGGCGAGCGGGCCCCTAGCGCGGGATGCGTGCCAGGGCGACCAGGCCGGCGGCCGAGAAGAGGCCCACCGCCAGCCAGGGAACGACTGTCGGGGAGGCCGCCCCTCCGGAGGCGATGGCCTGCCCCACGCTCCGGGCCAGCCAGAAGGCGGTGGTGGCGCCGACGCCCTCGAGGGTGGGCAGGGCGAAGCTTCGCGTCTTCTCCACCCGCAGCGCAACGGGCACCGCGAGGAGCGCGAAGAGCAGGGGAATCGGGAGGTCGGCGATCCGTTGATGGAGGACTGCCCGAAGACGCGTGAGCTGCGCCCCCTCGAAGTCCGAGCGGGCGTCGATGTACTCGCGAAGGTCTCCCAGCGAGAGCGCCGTCGGGTCGGCGTCGAGGAGCGCGAGGTCGGAGCGTTCGGCTGCGGGGAAGATGACCTCCCTGCGCCGCTCGTAGGCCGGAGCGCGGCGGGGATCGTCCGGATCGAAGCGGCGGATCACCGTATCCCACAGCTGCCAGGTCCCATCTTCGGCCAGTTTCGCCCGGGCTGCCCGGATGCTGCGGAGGAGGCGGCCCTGCTCGTCGAGCTCGAAGATCCGCACGTCGTGAAGGGTGCGCGTGCGCGGATCGGCGTTTGCGACGTTGAAGACGAAGGGGCCCCGGTGGTACCAGAACGACCCCTTGCGGAAGGCGATTTCTCCTTCATCGCTGCGGAACTGATGGCTCCACACCCGTGCGGCGCGCACGCCGACCGTCTCGACGGCCGCGAAGGACAGGACGGAGAGGACCGCGCTCGCCGCGAGTACCGGAAGGACCAGCGTCATGGGCGACACGCCCCCGGCCTTCGCGGCGAGGACCTCGTTGTGGCGGGCGGCGAGGCCGAGGCTCGCAAAGGCGCCCACGAATACGGCGGTCGGCACGAGCAGCGGCAGGTAGTCGGCGGGCAGCTTGAGCAGCAGGTAGAGCAGGGCCTCTCCGAAGGCGCCCGCGGCCTCGCTGATGTCGTCGAAACCGAGCAGGAGCTCGCCCACGAGAACCGCGAGCGAGAGCACGAGGAAGGCGCCCCCGGCATACACCAGGAAGCGAAGGAGAAGGTAGCGGGCGAGGATCCGCACGGGAGCGGAGTCTAGCATTGCGGGTGGTGCACGGAAGCGAGGAGCTCGAGCGCCCGCCGCGCCGGGCCGTGGTGACGATCGGAAACTTCGACGGCGTCCATCTCGGCCACCGGGCCATCATGGACGTCGTGACAGGTCGGGCGCGGGCGCTCGACGGCGAAGCTGCGGTCTATACCTTCGATCCCCACCCGCGGCGGGTGCTCGCCCCCGACCGGCCGCTGGGGCTGCTCACCACGCTCGAGCAGAAGCTCGAGCTCCTCGAGGACCTCGGGGTGGATCTCGTCGTGGTCGAGCCCTTCACCCGGGAGTTCGCCGCCACGCCGGCAGACGTCTTCGTCCGCGAGATCCTCCACCGGAGGTTCCGCCCCCGGGAGGTCTACGTGGGCTACGACTTCCACTTCGGGCGGGATCGCGAGGGGTCGATGCGGACCCTCACCGAGCTCGGCCCGCGACTCGGGTTCGCGGTCACCATCGTCCCCGAGGTCACCGTCGAGGGGGAGGATGTGAACTCCACGCGAATCCGCCGGCTGCTCGCGGAGGGGCGGGTGGAGGTCGCCGCCAGGCTGCTCGGCCGGCCCTACGCGATCCGGGGACGGGTGGCACGGGGAGACCGCCGCGGCCGCGAGCTCGGCTTTCCCACCCTGAATCTCGACCCGGAAAGCGAAGTGCTGCCCCGCGCCGGGGTCTACGCGGGAGAGGTCCGATTCCTCGATTCGGGTGATCCCCCCCCGCGGGAAGCGCTCCCGGCGGTGATCAACGTCGGAACCCGCCCGACGGTGGATCGCTCCGGCCGGGTGCTCGCCGAGGCGCACGTGCCCGGTCGTGACTTCGATGCCTACGGGCGTCGCGTGGAGATGAGCTTCCGGGCCCGGCTGCGCGACGAACGCCGCTTCCCGGATCTCGTGGCCCTGCGGGCCCAGATCCGACGCGACTGCGAGGCTGCGCTCGCGCGGCTCGGCCGAGGCGAGGTGGCGGGGAGCGCGGAGTGAGGAGGTTCCGGGACTGGCGGGTGTGGCTCGGCCTGGCCATCACGGCCGTCGCCCTCTGGCTCGCGCTGCGGGGTGTCTCCTTCGAGGAGGTGGCCCGCGACGTCCGCAGGGCGGATCTCGGCCTGCTTTTCGCCGTGGCGGTGCCGAGCCAGATCCTGGCGCTGTGGGTGCGGGCCATCCGGTGGCGCCATCTCACGGATCCGGTGCAGCACATCGGCAGCGGTCCGCTCTTTCGGGCCGTGGCCGTGGGCTTCATGGCGAACAACCTCTTTCCCCTTCGGATCGGCGAGGTGGTACGGGCCTGGTACCTCTCCCGCGAGACCGGGGCGAGTGGCAGTGCGCTGCTCGGGACGGTCGTCCTCGAGCGGGTCATCGATTCCATGTTCTTCGTGGGGATGGCGACCGCGCTGATCGGCATCTACGGAGCACGGCTTCCCGGCGGCCTGGCCGTGGCGCTCCTGATCCCGGTGATGAGCGTCTCGGTGGCGCCGCTGCTGGGGATCCTGTGGCTTCGCCTGGCCCCGGATTCCCTGGTGCGCGTGATCGACCTCCTGGGGCGGCCACTCCTGCGCGATCGGGTGACGGACTGGGTCCTCCGGCTGCTTCGGAGTTTCGCCGAGGGCCTGGGCTCCCTGCGCGGCGGCATGCATCTGTTCTGGATCGCCTGGCACTCGATCCTGATCTGGATGGTGTTCGCGACGCTTCCCTTCTACGTGGGCTTCGTCGCCCTCGACATGGACTTCGGTTCGCCGGCGCGGGGGATCGCGGCGGCCTACGCCACGCTCGTCGCCGTGGGGCTCGCGATCGCCGTCCCGAGCGCGCCGGGCTTCTTCGGGACCTACCACTGGGCCTGTCGAGAGGTGCTCACCGCGGGCTTCGGGGTCCCGGAGTCGCAGGCGGTCGCGCTCGGCACGCTGGTTCACGCGAGCTTCTGGGTCAGCGTGACGGCGCTCGGCCTCGGCATCCTCTGGCTCCGGCACACCTCCCTGGAAGAGATCGGCGAAGCCGCCGCCGGGGGCGTGGAGCCGGGTAAAGCTCCCCTCTCCGAACGCCGATAACCCATCGAGTTTGAAGGGCTTTCTGGAATGCGCAGGGGCGGCGCGCAAGTCCGCGCCGCCGCGGCGCGCAGGGACTTCCGGCGGGGCGCCGGAAGCCGGTGGAGCGGCATGTGAGCGAGCGCATCGGAGAGCTCCTCGTCCGGGAGAACCTGCTGACCCCGGAGCAGCTCGAGCGGGCCCGCCAGGGTCTCCGGGAGTCGGGAGGCCGCCTCGGAAGCCAGCTCACCCGGCTCGGCTTCCTCAAGGAGGCCGAGCTCACCGAATTCCTGGCCCGCCAGTACCAGGTTCCCTCGATCGACCTCGAGGAGTTCGAGGTCGACCCGGACGTCATCAAGCTCGTGCCCGAGGGTGTGGCCACCAAGCACATGATCCTGCCCGTGAGCCGCGCGGGATCGACGCTCGTCATCGCCACCGCCGACCCCTCCAACATCTACGCCATCGATGACGTGAAGTTCCTCACCGGCTACGACGTCGAGGTCGTGGTCGCCGCCGAGGACCAGATCAAGGCCGCCATCGACCGGCACTACGACCAGACCACCTCCCTCGCCGACGTGATGGGCGACTTCGACGACTCGGACATCGACATCGTCCAGGACGAGGACGAGGTCGACGTCAGCGAGCTCGCGCGCGAATCGGAAGACGCGCCGGTGGTGAAGCTGGTCAATCTGATCCTCACCGACGCGATCAAGAAGGGTGCCTCCGACATCCACGTAGAGCCCTACGAACGCGAGTTCCGGGTCCGCTACCGGATCGATGGCGTCCTCTACGAGGTGATGAAGCCACCCCCGAAGCTCCGCAACGCCATCGTCTCTCGTCTCAAGATCATGTCCGACCTCGACATCGCCGAGCGGCGACTGCCCCAGGACGGGCGGATCAAGCTCAAGATGGGTCGCGGTCGCGAGATGGACTTCCGCGTCTCGGTGCTGCCCACGCTTTTCGGAGAGAAGGTCGTCCTGCGGCTTCTCGACAAGTCCAATCTGCAGCTCGACATGACCAGGCTCGGCTTCGAGACCGAGCAGCTCGAGATCTTCCAGCGCTCCATCCAGCGGCCCTATGGAATGGTTCTCGTGACGGGGCCGACGGGCTCGGGAAAGACGACGACGCTCTACTCGGCCCTCTCCGAGCTCAACAAGGTGAGCCACAACATCTCGACTGCGGAGGACCCGGTGGAGTTCAATCTGCCCGGGATCAACCAGGTCCAGATGCACGAGGACATCGGGCTCAACTTCGCCGCCGCGCTCCGCTCCTTCCTGCGCCAGGACCCGGACATCATCATGGTGGGCGAGATCCGCGACTTCGAGACCGCGGAGATCGCGGTCAAGGCGGCGCTCACCGGGCACCTCGTTCTCTCGACCCTGCACACCAACGACGCGCCCTCGACCGTGAACCGCCTGCTCAACATGGGGATCGAGCCCTTCCTCGTCGCCTCCTCGGTGAACTGCATCCTCGCCCAACGCCTCGCGCGCAAGGTGTGCGAGGAGTGCCGAATCCCCGACCCGGACGTGCACCCGGAAGCCCTCGTCGAGGCCGGAATGGCCGAGGCGGAGGCGCGGGGCGTCGCGCCCGTGATCGGTCGAGGCTGCGCACGCTGCTCGAGCACCGGATACCGGGGTCGAGTGGCCGTCTACGAGGTCATGGAGCTCACCGAGGAGCTCAAGGAATTCGTGCTGAACGGCGCCACCACCTCCGAGCTCAAACGGGAGGCGGTGCGCCAGGGGATGCTCACGCTCCGGCAGAGCGCGCTGCGCAAGCTCGCCCAGGGCGTCACCACGCTCGCCGAGGTCTGCCGGGTCTCGGCGGCGGACCGATAGGAGAGGAAGTTGGCGAACCTGCACCAGCTGCTCAAGGCGATGATGGAGAAGGGCGCGAGCGACCTTCACATCACCACCAACAGCCCGCCCCAGCTCCGCATCGACGGCAGGCTGCATCCCCTCAAGATGCCCCCGCTGAACGCCTCCGAGACCAAGCAGCTCTGCTATTCGATCCTGACCGACGCCCAGAAGCACCGCTTCGAGGAGCAGAACGAGCTCGACCTCTCCTTCGGGGTTCGGGGACTCTCGCGCTTCCGCGCCAACATCTTCATGCAACGCGGTGCCGTGGCCGGCGCCTTCCGATCGATCCCCTTCCGGATCCTGAGCTTCGAGGAGCTCGGACTGCCCAAGGTGGTTCACGAGCTCGCCCGCAAGCCGCGGGGGCTCATCCTCGTCACCGGGCCGACGGGCTCGGGGAAGTCGACGACCCTGGCCTCGATTCTCGACCGCATCAACACGGATCGAAGTGAACACATCGTCACCATCGAGGACCCGATCGAGTACCTGCACCCGCACAAGGGCTGCGTGGTGAACCAGCGCGAGGTCGGATCGGACACCAAGAGCTTCAAGGATGCGCTCAAGTACATCCTGCGCCAGGACCCGGACGTGGTCCTCATCGGCGAGATGCGGGACCTCGAGACCATCGAGGCGGCGCTGACCGTCGCCGAGACCGGGCACCTGGCGTTCGCGACCCTTCACACGAACTCGGCCGTGCAGACCATCAACCGGATCGTGGACGTCTTTCCCCCGTACCAGCAGGCGCAGGTCCGGGCGCAGCTCTCCTTCGTGCTCGAGGGGGTGCTCTGCCAGGCGCTGCTGCCGCGGGCCAACGGGCCGGGTCGCGCGCTCGCCATCGAGGTGATGGTCCCGAACCCCGCGATCCGGAACCTCATCCGCGAGGACAAGATCCACCAGATCTACTCGCAGATGCAGGTCGGCCAGGAGAAGTTCGGCATGCAGACCTTCAACCAGTCGCTCGCACAGCTCGTCCAGCGGCGGCAGATCACGATGGATCTCGCCCTGCAGCGCAGCCACGACCCGGAGGAGCTGCGGAACATGCTGGCCGGCGGGGCCGGAGTGCGGAGGGCGGCGGGCGCCGCTTGAGGAGCAGGAGCTGCGGGGGCACGGGCCGCCGCGGGAGGTACGAGGGATGCCGCAGTTCGTTTGGGAGGGGCGTACCCGCCAGGGGGCGACCCGCAAGGGCGTGATCGAGGCCGCGAGCGAGGCCGCGGCCATGGCGCAGCTGCGATCGCAGGCGATCCTGCCGGTGAGCGTGAAGCCGAAGGCGAAGGACCTCTTCGAGGGCTTCAGTCTCGGCAAGGGTCGGGTGAAGGTTCGCGATCTGGTGGTCTTCACGCGCCAGTTCGCCACCATGATCGACGCCGGGCTGCCGCTCGTTCAGTGCCTCGAGATCCTGGGAAGCCAGAACCCGAACAAGGCCTTCAAGGAGGTGCTCGCGCAGGTGAAGGCCGACGTCGAGCAGGGTTCCACCTTCGCCGACGCCCTCCGGAAGCACCCGAAGGCCTTCGACGAGCTCTACGTGAACCTGGTCGCCGCGGGTGAGGTCGGCGGCATTCTCGACACCATCCTGCATCGGCTCGCGACCTATCTGGAGAAGCTCGACGCCCTCAGGCGAAAGGTCAAGGGAGCGCTCGTCTATCCCATCACCATCCTGGTGGTGGCCATCGGCGTGATGGTGCTGCTGCTGGTGAAGGTGATTCCCGTCTTCGAGAAGATGTTCGCCGACTTCGGCGGGACCCTTCCCGGTCCCACCCAGATGGTGATCGACGCTTCGCATTGGATGCAGGCGAACCTGCTCACGATGATCCTGGGGACGGCGGTGGTCGCGGTCGCCTTCGGGCAGGCGCGGAAGCGGAGCGAGAGCTTCCGCTTGCGGACCGACGCGCTGGCGCTGCGGCTTCCGATCTTCGGACCACTCCTCAAGAAGGTCGCGGTCGCGCGGTTCAGCCGGACGCTCGGGACGATGATTTCGAGCGGCGTTCCCATCTTGGACGGCCTCGAGATCGTGGCCAAGACCGCGGGCAACAAGGTGATCGAGGAGGCCCTGCTGAAGACGCGGGTGGCGATCTCCGAAGGCCGCACCATCGCGGAGCCGCTCGGGGAGTCCGGAATCTTTCCGGGGATGGTGGTGCAGATGATCGCGGTGGGTGAGCAGACGGGCGCCATGGACTCGATGCTGGGCAAGATCGCCGACTTCTACGACGACGAGGTCGACGCGGCGGTCGAGGCATTGACCTCGCTGATGGAGCCCCTGATGATGGTCTTCCTGGGCGGCTCGATCGGCGCCATCCTGATCGCCATGTACCTGCCGATCTTCTCCATCGCAGACACCATCAAGTAGGCGGCGGAGGATGGTCGCCCCGGGGGAGGAGGGCGCAGGAGGGGGGGCGGAGCGCCGGCAGGCGCTCCTGGTGCGGCTCTCGCTGGCCCGGCTCGGACTGGTGGTGGCGGCGCTCGCCGCCTCGATGGCGCTCGGGGGTGGCGCGATGCCGGCCCCGGGCTTCGTCGGAGCGCTGGCTGCGGCGGCGCTCACGAGCGGCGCGACACTCGGGCTCAGCCGCTGGTTCGGGGCCTCCCCGGGCGTGGCGGCGGCCCAGGTAGTGGCGGACGTGGGGGTGATCACGGTCCTGGTGGAGAGCACCGGGGCGAGCGGATCGCTTTTCACGGTGGGCTACGCGGTGGTCGTCATCTACGCGGCCCTGCTGCTCGACTCCCGCGGGGCCTTCGCCGCGGCGGCCCTCTCGGGCATCTGCTACGGGGGGCTTCTCCTCCTCGGGCACACGGGGCGGATCGAGGCGCCGGAGCTCGGGGGCGGGGACGCCCGGGTTCTCTCCGCGATGTGGAGCGTGCAGACCGGGCTGTTGGTGGTGGCGGCGCTTCTCGCGAGCGGACTCGTCCGGGAGACCCGGCGGGCCGGCGAGGCCCTCGACCGCCGCACCAGCGACCTCAAGACCCTGCAGAGCCTGCACGAGCGGACCGTGGAGAGCCTGACCAGCGGGCTTCTCACCACCGACGCCGCCGGGAGGATCACCTCCTTCAACCCGGAGGCGGAGCGGATCACCGGCCAGGCGGCGGCCTCGGTGCTCGGGCGGCGGCTGGAGGAGATCCTGCCCGGGGCCGCCCAAGCGGCCGTCGAGGGAACGGGG
>JALSIO010000658.1 GCA_026989995.1 Myxococcales bacterium | reverse complement strand
GGGCCCTCGTGGAGCAACAGAGCCGGGAGATCCGGACGCTCCGAGACGAGGTGCGCAAGCTCAAGGACGAGTCCCGGGACGGGATCCCGCCGGAGGTCGTGCGCACCATCGATCAGCGGATCATCGACTTTGAGAACCACCCCACCTCGAAGCTCCTGGTGAGCGGCTACGGGGCGGCCGGATACGTCGACTCCGACGACGCCGACGGATCATTCGGGATGCTCTTCGTCCCGATCTTCCACTACCAGCTGAGCGAGCGGTTGCACCTCACCGGAGAGCTCGAATTCGACCTGCGGGGGGAGGAGTCGGAGGTCGGCGTCGAGTACGCCCAGATCGACTTCCTGGTGAACGATCACCTCACGGTGAGTGCGGGCAAGTTCCTCCTGCCCTTCAACGCCTTCGGGCCCCGGATCCATCCTTCGTGGATCAACAAGCTGCCTTCGCTGCCCCCGATCTACGGGCGCCACGGTGCGAGGGGGGGAATCATCCCGGTTCTGAGCGATACCGGGATCAACCTGAGTGGCGGCGCGCGGCTGCCCCTCCTCCTGGGTGACTGGGAACCGCACGTGAACTACGCCCTCTACCTGGTGAACGGGCCCCGGATGGAGGTGGAGCCCGAGCTCGACGAGCGCTTCGCCGAACTCGCCGGGTTTCTCGAGGGGGAAGGCGTGGTCCGGTCGGCGGACGACCTGCTCGAAGCGCTCGAGATCGGTCACGGAGAGGGGACGGAGATCGAGTTCGGAGAGACCCTGCGGGACAACAACGGCAACAAGACGGTGGGGGGGCGGATCGGTCTGCTCCCGCTGCGGCGCCTCGAGGTGGGGGGCTCCTTCCTGCGGGGCGCCTTCGACCGGGACGGCGACCTCGACTTTCGGCTGCTGGGCTTCGACGGGAGTTACAAGGTGGGTCCCTTCGATCTCCGCGCAGAGTACATCCGGCTGGTCTACGATCTCGCAGGCGGAGGGCGGGAGCGGATCGACGGCTACTACGCGCAGGGTGCGCTCAAGCTGCGGGAGACCCTCGCACACTTTGGCCTTCGGTCCGGAACCTTCCTCGACCAGCTCGAACTCGTGCTCCGCTACGGGAAGGTGAACAACCGAGGGGATGACCGCGAGTGGACGCCCGGCGTGGTGTACTGGATTCGCCCCTCGGTGCCCCTCAAGCTCGCCTACGCCTTCCGCAGCGGTGCCAGGCAGGACGACGAACTCCAGCTCCAGCTTGCCTTCGGCTTCTGAGATCGGGAGGAAGGCGACGTGACGCTACGCACCCTGGGATTCGCATCGGCGATGCTGTGGGCGGCTGCGGCCACGGCCGACGGTGGATCGGCGGGCCGGGTCGACGGCGCCACCGTGTATGCCGACCACTGCAACCGCTGCCACGAGTACCGATCTCCCACCGAGTTCACCGGCCCCCAGTGGTCCATCGTGACCATCCACATGCGGGTCATGGCGGGACTTCCCGGCGAGGAGGCACGGGCCGTCTTCGAATACCTGAAGTCCCAGCACCATCCCCCCTATCGCGCGGTGGAACCCGATCGCGGGATCGCGGCGGGCGACGCCGTGGCGCGGGGCGAAGCGCTTCTCCGGGAGCGAGGCTGTCTCGGCTGCCACGTCGTGGCGGGACGCGGGGGGACCATGGGTCCGTCCCTGGACGGTGTGACCACCCGCCGCAGTCGGGCGTTCATCTTCCAGCAGTTGCGCGATCCCCGGCGGAACAACCCGAACAGCCTGATGCCGGCTCTCGGTCTTCCCGAAGACGAGGTTCAGGCCA
>JALSIO010000657.1 GCA_026989995.1 Myxococcales bacterium | reverse complement strand
CCAGCGCGCCCTTGCGCACGCCCTCCAGGGAGAGGGTGTCCCCTGTCTCCCTCTGCGGAACTCCGTTCACCTTCCAGCGGAACACGACTTCCACCGGCTCCCCGTCCGGATCCGCCACCACGGCCACCGCCCGCACGCGCTGTCCGGGCGCCGGACGCGGCGGCTCGAAGCGCAGCTCGCGGATCTCCGGGGGTCGGTTTCGGTCCGCAGGGGCCGCGGCCTGCGCGGGCCCGCCCGCGAGCGGCGGCCCGCTGGGCTTCGCGGCCTGTTCTCCGCCACATCCGAGCCACGCGGCGAGCGCGACCACTCCGCCGAATCCGAGAACGGTCCGGAGCATGCTCCCCCTCCTCTCCGGGGACCACCTCCACCGGCCCTGCCGGCGGGGGCCTCCCTCCCTAGCGCGGCAGCTCGGTGATCCTCACCGAGCGAAGCCGGTCGCCTTCCGCCTCGTAGTAGACCGCCACCACCTCGAGCTCGGCCGGAACCGGGAAGGCCGAGAACGCCATCGGCGCCCCCTCCAGGTCCCGGAACTCCGTCTCGTCGTCGACCGCGAGGGGACGGCCGTCGATGGTCATGGTGCCCGCCGACCGGTCCACGGCGGAGACGAGGCCGAACTCCTCGGCGGCCCAGGCCGGAGAGGCCAGCACCGCAGCGAGAAGCAGGGCCGCCAGCATCCCCCAGACGCGCACCGGGCCGGCGCACCCGAACCGCTGGTATCTGCGCTCGTCCATCGCGAAACTCCTTCTCCGGGGCCCGATCCCGGGCCCGCCCCGCGGGCCGGCGCGGGCACCGCGCCCGCCCCGGTCACCGCCTAGCGCTGCCGCCAGTTGTGCACCTTCACCCCGCCCGCGGGAAGACTCCCACCGCACTCGGTGGTGAGACCTCCCTCGCTCGTGATCACGTACACCTTCGTCTGGCACGCCGGATCCGGATCCGCGTCCGGCGGACCGACCGAGATCCGCGGAACCGTCCCCAGCCCCGTTCCGATCTGCTGCCTGCGGGTCTCCGACGGCGTCCCCTTGTAGAAGCCGCCCTCGGCGCAGGTCAGGCCGAAGCGGTACAGGTAGGCCACCCCGCCCGCCGTACACGGATCGGAATCGTTCGTCGGAACGAAGGAGACGGTCCAGATGTCGCCCAGGAAGATGATGCTGTTCGCGATGAACTTCTCCGCCTCGTCCGCGATCAGGTAGTACCCGATGGCATTCTGGACGACGCTGCAGTCGGAGGCGAGGTCCACATCCTGCAGATCCGCCTCGGTGAGCAGCGGAAGCTGCGGAACGGTGAGCTCGTAGGGATCCCGGTCGATCACCACGTAGTACCGGTTGTTGTCCGCATCCCCGGCGAATCCCTCGAACTCCAGGTTCTCGCGCTCGCCGGTGCCGAAGCCCAGGTACAGGGTCCCGTTCTTGAGCGTGCCGGTCGGAGGGAAGAAGATGCTCTTGTAGTAGGAGAGCCCGGTGGAGGTGGGCGGCGGGGCCTCGGTGTGGACCGGCGCGCTGAACCACTTCCGGAACTCCCACTGGGGCTGGCTCGCATCGTGGCTCGCCGGGTCGATGCCATCACCCGGTGCGGCGCTGAACAGGCCCACGTCCCGGACCACCCACTTCCACACGTTCCCGCCGAGATCGCCCACGTAGATCACGTCCGCAAAGCCGTCGAAGTCGAGGTCGAAGACCGCGGGCGTCGAGGCGATCGCGTAGCGCATCTCCTGCTCGTCCGGATCGGAGGCGTTGTGCTCGTACTTCTTCACTCCCACGATCCGGCCCGTGGCG
>JALSIO010000656.1 GCA_026989995.1 Myxococcales bacterium | reverse complement strand
GGCCGAGGCGGACGCCTTCAAGGCGGGGATCCTGCCGGAGGGCCCGGACGGCCGCCTCTTCGCGCGCGAGGAGATCCTCGCCGCGCCGAGGATCCTGGACCGGCTCCCGCCGAACGGATGGGTGGCGCTTCCGGGGAGCCCCGCCACCCGCGATGCCCTCGGCGCTCCGGTGCGCGGCTACGTGGACGCGCTCCCGCCCGAGCAGCGGGGATTCCTCTCGTCGTACTTCTCCGACGAGGTCTCCGAGGCGCCTCCCTCGATCCCCTGGATCGCGGAGGCCGAACGGACCGGGCCGCGGCTCCGGCTGGGGTGGCGCCCCTCGGCCCTCTCGCGGGGGCGGCTGCTGGGCTACCGGGTGGCGCTCGGCTCGCGTTCGCGGGGCTGGAACTGGGATGCCGTCTGGCCGGGGGACGACGTCCGCCCGTCCACTCCTTCCGATGTGGCCGCCCTCGAGACCCGCGCCACCGCCATCGAGGTCGAGATCGAGGCCGGGAGGGGCCCGATCTATGCCTCGGTGACGCCCATCACCGACCGGATCGAGCTCGAACCCGAGACCTGGTTCTGGCCCTCCGACGAGGTCCGGCTCGAACCGTGAGATCCGGATGAACGACGCGAGGACCCCGGCGCTCGCCTTCTGCAACGATGTGGACTACGGGACCTGGAAGGCCTATGTCGAGGTCCACGGGATCCTGCGGGAGCTCGGCATCGCCGCCGAGGATTCGGTCTTCCTCTACGCGCCGGCGGGATCGGAGCTCGCCCTCTTTCGCGACTCCGTCGAGCGGAAGGGCCCGCGCCACGAGGAGCTCCTCGAGGAGATCCGCTCGGGGCGGATCTCCGTGCTCCACGGGGCCGGCGAGTTCAGCGCGAGCGAGACCCCGGTCCGGCCGACACGGCGGATGGTCGCGGAGGCCCTCGAGTACCTCGACCGGACCGCTCGCGTCCCCTCGATCTGGACCAACCACGGGGACGAGGGAAACCTCAGCAACATCGGCGGGGCCGCCCCCACCTACCACGAGGGGGATCGGCCCGATTCGGACGCCTATATCCTGGACCTGCTGGTGCAGGCGGGAGTCCGCTACTTCTGGGCCGACCATCACGCCTCGAACGATTTCGTCTTCGCCTGGCCCGGCGGGGGCGCCGCACCGGCCTCCGCTTCGGCGGGGCGGCGCGCGCGGGGCGGTGCCCCCCCGCCCCTGGTGGTGGAGGAGGGCACGCGCGCGGGCCTGCGAATCCGCTGCTTTCGGCGGTTTCGGGGCCCGCTCCCGCGCGCGCCGGACGCGGAGACCCTCGCCTGGCAGCTGGCGGGGGAGCGGCTCGACCGACTCTTGGAAAAGGGGGGGGTCTCGGTACTCTACCAGCACTGGTACGTGCGGCGGGACCCCTCCGGCCGGCCGGTCGGAGGCCGGCACCCGGCCCTCCCCGACGCCACGGTGGCGGCCCTGCGCCGGCTCGCGGAGCTCGCTCGGACGGGGACCTTGCGGGTCGTGGGGCTTTCCGAGTTGCTCGGCTGAGGATGGAGGGGACGTGATCCGAATCGCGATCGAGGACCCGGCGAACCGGCTGCCCGAGGGCTCCCGCTCCCTGCTCCCGAGCCAGGTTTCGGGCGTCCTTCTCGTGCCCGACCGGGGCGTTCCCGTGCACCCGGACTCGGTGCTCGAGCTCGCCAAGCGCATGGAGATGGGCAAGCCCCTGCAGCTGGTGCCGGAGGTGCCGGTGGCCTCGGAGCTCGGTCTGCCGGCGTGGGAGCCGGTGCTGGTGTGGCTTCCCGGAACCCG
>JALSIO010000655.1 GCA_026989995.1 Myxococcales bacterium | reverse complement strand
CGGCTCGTGCAGCGGCTGGCGCGCAGTCGGGTTGGCGTCGGGCTCGACGAGCTGGCCGAGGACCTCGAGTGCACCCGGCGCACCGTCTACCGGGACCTCGACGCCCTCATGATGGCCGGTTTCCCGGTGCTGAGCGAGCGCCGGGACGGCCGGGTCCGCTACCGGTTTCTCGAGTCCTTCCAACTCGGTGACGTCCCCTTCACGCCGGACGAGGTGCTCGCCCTCGCCTTCGGTGCCGACCTGCTCCGGGTGCTCGAGGGAACGGTCTTCCACGACTCGATCCGCTCGGCCCTCGACAAGATCCGCGCCGGACTGTCGGATGAGCTGAAGGGGTACCTGGCGCGGCTGGGAGACGCCTTCCGGGTGCTCCCCGGACCCCACAAGCGCTACCGCGCCTACCGGGAGACCATCGAGTGCCTGAGCCGGGCCGCGCTCGGGCGCCAGACGGTCCGGATCCGCTACCGGACGGGCACCACGGGCCGCGTCACCCGCCGGGACCTCGACCCCTACCGGGTCTGGTACCGCGGCACCGGCCTCTACGTGGTGGGCCACGACCACCGGAGCCGGGAGATCCGCACCTTCGCCGTCGACCGCATCGAACGGATCGACCTCCTCGACCGGCGCTTCGAGGTCGATCCCGACTTCGACTTCGACCGCTGGGCCGCGGGCTCGTTCGGCGTGGTATCGGAGCCGGCCACGCGGGTGCGCATCCACTTCGACCGGCGCTGGGCGAGCTACGTCTCCGAGCACGAATGGCACCCGACCCAGCGCAGCCGCCCGCTCCCCGGGGGCGGACTCGAGCTCGAGCTCGCGGTGGGCCCCACGGCCGAGCTGCGCAGCTGGATCCTCTCCTTCGGGGACGGCGCGCGGGTGCTCGAACCCGGGTCGCTGCGGCGGGAGGTCACCGAGGAACTCCGCCGCGCCCTCGATCGCTACCGGGACGAGGCAGGCCCCGCTCCGGAGCAGCCCGCGCCCGGTAACCCGGCCCCGGCCGGCTAGGAACCGGCTGCCGCGAGCTCGGTCGCCCCCTGCACCGGAACCCCGGCGCGGCGCTCCACCAGCATGCCGAGACGGCGGTAGTCGCCTTCGGTTCGCTCCGTGATGAGGCCGAGGTTGCGGAGGTTCGGGATCACCGTGTGCATGTAGGCCAGGCTGTTGAGCTCGGCCCAGTTGGGCATGGCGAGCATGGCGTGCGTCACGTTCTCGGGGTCGATGTCGTAGCGCGGCCCGAGCACCCGCAGCATGTCGAGCTGCTGGTTGGCGTTGAGCGTTTCCAGGATGTGGAAGGCCCAGTCCTCCATCGCCTCCCGTTCCTCGGGCTCGCACTCGCGCACCACCCGGCGCATCATGAGCACCCCGAAGGCCGCGTGGCGCGCCTCGTCCTGCTCGACGCGGCGGATCATCTCCGTGAGCAGCGGCTCCTGCGACTCGCTCCGGAGCATGTCGAAGATGCCCACTGCCATGCCCTCGAAGAGGCACTGCATCCCGAGGGCCTTCTTCTGCGGCGTTTCGGCCCGGAGCAGGATGTCGAGCAGCACCTTGAGCGTCGGCCCGATGGGGTAGATCGTCCCGAGCTTTCGCTGGATGTACTTGGACAACGCCTCGATGTGGCGCGCCTCGTCGACCACCTGGCTGGCCGCGTACCACTTCTCGTCCATCTTCTCGCAGCAGTTGGTGAGCTGGCCGCAGAGCTGGAGTGCCGCCTGCTCGCCGTGGAGGAGCTGCGAGAGCAGGTAGTTCAGCTCGTCGAAGGCGGCCGCGCGCTGGGTCGCCTCGTCGGCGCCCATCAGCCTGAGGGTCTGGGCGAGCAGCGAGGCCTCCGGACGCAGGACCCATCGGTCCCGCGAGACCGGTGCCGACCAGTCGAGATCGAGCTCGGCATTCCACTGGTTCACCTTGCCCTTTTCGTAGAGGGCCCGAAGCTCCTCGACCTCGCTGCCGTATTCGAAGCTCCAGTGGACGTTGAGCGGCGAGGGCACGTCGATCTGCGACCGGAGACGCTCGATCTCCTCCGTATCGACGAAGTCCACCACCTCGAAGTCCCCGAAACGCCTGCGGTGCTCCTCGATCAGCTTCTTCATGAGGGGTCCTCCTGCCGCGGCCCCGGGCAGGCCGCGATTCCGGTGTGGAAGAGGCGGACGAGCTCCGCCTTGCGCTCGCGCACCGACTCCGCCGAGAGCAGCGGTGCGCCGAGAACCCGCTCGCCGAGCTCCCCCGAGGCGAAGTGGTAGACCACGGCGCCGATCAGGGTCTGGATCATCTGCGGGGGCGAGCCGGTGCGGATCTCGCCCGCGCGCTGGCCCTCGACGAGAAGCCGGTAGACCCCGGCGAGGATGCGGTCGAGGGTGTCGTTCACCGCGGCGAACTCGGGCAGCGCCTCGGCCTCGGGGGGAAGCTGCTCGTCCTCCACGAGCCCGCGCAGCAGAAGCCGGGCGCTCGGCGGCGTCTCGGCGAAGGCATCGATCAGTGCCTCGATCCAGCGATCGAGCCGCTGCATCGCCGTCCCCTCCGAAGCGAGCGCGCCGCCGAGCCGGCCCTCGATCCGGCCGAGCACGCGCCCGAGGACGACGAGGTAGAGCTGCGCCTTGCCGTCGAAGTGGTGGAAGAGGGAAGACTTGCCGAGGCCCACCGCCTGGGCGATCTCGCGGAGGCCGACCCCGGCGAAGCCGCGCCGGGCGAAGAGGCTCTCGGCCACATCGAGGATCTTCTCCCGGCTTCCGCCGGAGGACTCGGGCATGCGCGCGACCGGACTCACTCCGCTTCTCCCCCTGCCGGTCTGCCGTCCCCCCGGGCACGCCGCCGCGGCCCGTCGCTCGCCATCGGCCGACCGGTCGGGCCGGCTGAGCCCCGACCGATCGGTCGAGCGCATGCTAGGCACCCGGAGCCGCACGGGCAAGGGCCCACCCGACCCGCCGCCGGGTGCTCCGGGCGACCCGGGGCCGACGCCGCGACGGCGGGCGGCGGCCGGTGCCGCGCACCGGACTCGGGGTAGAATCGCGGCGCCCCGGCGGGGCCGCGGGGCCTGGAGGTGCCATGTCCCTTCCCAAGATCGCCGTTCTCGTGGGCTGGCTGGTGATGGCCGCGGGCTTCGTCGCGCCCGAAGGCTCCCTGCTCGCCCGGCTCGGCCCGCCGCTCTTCTGGCTCACGGCCGCCATCCATGCGGTCGAGGTGGTGGTCTTCCGGGAGCGCATCCGGAGGGGGGCGGGCAGCCCCCTTCGCCACGTCCTCGCAACCCTCGTGTTCGGCTTCTTCCACGTCCGGGAGATCGAAGCATGACCACCCCCTTCTGGTGCCTGCTCGCCGCCATCCTGCTTCCGTACGTGCTGGCCGGGGTCGGCGGCTACTTCCGGATGCGCCAGTTCGGGCGCATCGACAACAAGCACCCTCGCCAGCAGGCGGCCGCACTCGAGGGGGCCGGCGCCCGGGCATACGCCGCCCAGCAGAACGCCTGGGAGGCGCTCGCGGTGTTCGCCCCCTCGGTCCTGGTGGCCCACGTCGCCGGTGCCGACCCGGACCGCTCCGCGATCGCGGCCCTCGCCTTCCTCGCCGCCCGGGTGGTCCACCCCGTGGCCTACCTCGCGAACGTGGACGCGCTCCGGTCGCTGAGCTTCCTGGTCGGCTTCCTCGCCTGCCTCTACCTCTTCCGCCTCGCCGCCGTGGCATGAGGGTGGCGCTGCGCCGGCTGAGCCTCGCCTATGCGGCGGGTTCCTTCGGGGGCCTCGTCAACAGCCTGGCCGTGGTGGCCGCCGGGAGCACCGGCGTGAGCGACGCGCTCGGGGTGGCCATCCATCCCGAGCTGACCCCGGCCTGGCTCTACCCGCGGCTGGTCTTCGGGGGGCTGTTCGGGCTGCTCCTCACGCTGCCCCTGCGGCTCGGCGCCGTGCCCCGCGCGCTGCTCGTGAGCCTCGCGCCGACGGCGGTCCAGCTCTTCGTGGTCTTCCCACTGAAGGCCGGCCGCGGCATGCTGGGGCTCGAGCTCGGCGCCGCCACCCCCCTCTTCGTACTCGTGGCCAACGCCATCTGGGGCCTCTCGGCGGTCGCCTGGCTCCGGCTCGTGCGGGCCGACTGAGGGCCGGGAGCCGCCCCGCGGGCGCAGGCGGGGATGACGGAGCCATGCAGCCGGGCTCCCCGCGAGCAGGTGGAATCCCCGGCGCCAGAGATCCACGGCCCGCCACGCCTGCCGCTCCGGGGGCTCCCCCTCCACCCAGAGGAGGTGCCGGTAGACGAGCCTCGGGTCTCGGAGGTACCGGCGGTAGAGGGCGCCACAGCCGCCCGCATCGACCACCGCCACCTCCGGGGCCAGCCAGCCGGAGCCCGCGCCCTCGACGAAGGCCTCGAGCAGGGCCGCCGCCTTCGCCGCGGGGCAGCCGGTGAGGAGCAGCACGTCCGAGGCGTGGGGGCCGCCGGGTCCGGCGAGCTGCCGCAGGCTCGCGACCTCCGCGGGAGCGGGCTCGACCCGTGCGCCGGCGCCGGCGAGGGCGCGGGCGAGGGCCCTGCCGGCCGGCGTCGCGGAGCCCACCAGGAGCACCCGCCGACCGCCGAGCACCGCACCCGTGCGGAGCAGGGCGTCCAGGACGCGAACCCAGGAGCTCAGGTACGCGTCGGGCTGCACGTGGTGGAGGGCGTGGTATTCCGGGAGGCAGAAGAGATGGGGCCGGTAGGCGGGCACCCGGGCCCGCGGCCGGTGGTTGAGGTCGCTTCCCCGGACCCGCAGGATGGCCAGAAAGACGGCCGTCTCGAGCGCGACGGCGGGCACGACGAAACGCGCCGGAAGCGCGAGGAGCAGGAGGGCGCCGAAGCCGAGCTGCGTCAGGTACTCCGGGATGACGTGGCAGAGGAGGTTCGCACGCCGCCACTCCTCGTGGATCCGGAGCTCGCGATCGAGAAAGCGGTGGTGCACCCCGTGGAGCCCGCCCACGGCCTGCAGGAGCCGCACCCGGGATCGCATCATGCCGTGGAGGACCGCGTGGACGACGTCGAAGGCCACGGTCGAGGCCAGGAAGACCGCGAGCGAGCCCGCTGCAACACCGATCCACGACACGGCGCGAACATCGCAGGGCACCCCGGGGACCGCAACCGCCCGGCCTCGCCGGCGACCCGGGACGCACCGGCCGGCCCACACCGCCCGCGGGGCGGGCCGATCGCAGGGCCTCCTGCGCTTTCCGAGCGCAAAGGCGCCCCACCGGCTGCCGCACGCGATCCCCGGGACGGGATCCGGCCCCCGGGGCGCCCTGCGGGGCGCTCGCCTTGACGGCCACCGTCGGATGGGATCTCATCCGGGCTCCCCCGGGCCCGGCGAGTCCCGGAGCGGGCAGCGCGGCCGTGCGCCCGCGCCGGTCCGCGAGTGGCCCCCCACGAGGGAGGAATCCCATGCAACTTCGCAACGTCGTGCTCGTCGACGGCCTCCGCTCCCCCTTCGCCCGCGGCGGCCGTGGCAAGCTCGTCGCCACCCGACTCGACGAGCTCGGAGCCCAGGTCCTTCGCTCGCTTCTCGACCGCAATCCCAAGGTCCACGACCGCATGATCGAGGATGTCGGGCTCGGCAACGTGAGCGGCCGGGGCGAGTTCACCTACCTCGCCACCGTGCAACGCCTCGCCGGCCTTCCGCTCGAGGTCTGCGCCTTCAACAGCAACCGCCAATGCGGATCCAGCATGGAGACCCTGCACCGGGTCGCGATGGCCATCATGACAGGGGCCATCGACTGCGGCATCGCCCTCGGCATCGAACGGATGGGCCGGGCCCTCGCGATCGGCGGCGGGGAGAAGGAAACGCGGATCACCAAGCTCAACCCGCGGCTCTTCCAGCTCACCGAAGAGCAGAAGGCCATGGCCCCCGATCACGACAAGTACTTCTCGCGGCCCTTCCCCCGCTACATCCTCGAGTCCCCCCCCCTCGTGGGCATGACCCAGACGGCCCAGAACGTGGCCGAGGTGTACGAACTCACCCGCGAGGAGCTCGACGCCTTCGCCCTCGAGAGCCACAAGAAGGCGCACGCCGCCTACGAGGCCGGGATCTACAAGGACGAGGTCCTCGCCGTCGAGGTGGAGCAGCCGGTCTTCGACGACCAGGGCAACTGGGTCGAGGAGGAGGTCGGCCCCAAGGTCGCCTTCGACCGGGACGAGTGCATCCGCCCCGACACCACGCTCGAGAAGCTGGCCTCGCTCCCGCCGATCAAGGGGGTGGTGAGCTTCGGAAACAAGCCCGTGATCATCACCGCCGGCAACTCCTGCCCGACCAACGACGGCGTCTCCGCAGCCCTGCTCATGAGCGAGGAGAAGGCCATCGCCCTGGGGCTCGAGCCCCTGGCACGCATCCGCGCCATGGCGGTGGGCGGCGTGAAGCCCCAGTTGATGGGGATCGGGCCCATCGTCTCCACGGTGAAGGCGCTCGAGCAGGCGGGCCTCGAGGCGGGCCAGATCGACCGGGTCGAGTTCAACGAGGCCTTCGCGGCCCAGGTGCTCCCCTCGATCCGCGAGCTCGGGATTCCCATGGAGCGGGTCAACGTGAACGGCGGATCCATCGCCATCGGCCACCCTCTCGGCGCCACCGGTGCGAGGCTGTGCACCACCGTGGCCATGGAACTGCGCCGGAGCAACACCCGCCTCGGCCTCGCCACGCAGTGCATCGGCGCCGGGATGGGCATCTCCACCATCCTCGAGCGGCTCGACTGAGCCTCACCGGCACCGAGCGCCGGTCCGGACGAGCGCGCGCCCCGGCACGGGCCGCGGAGTCGAGGCTCCGCGGCCCGTCCTCGTTCGGCCCCGGGCCCGCGCCGGGCTTCCCGGCCGGGGAAACGCCTCCCCCCGGCGTTCAGCTCCGCCGCGGATCCTCGAGACGGCTGCGCCGCAGCACCAGCCCCTCGGTGGCGGCGCCCGCCGCCCTCGCCGGGGCGGCCTCGGGCGGCTGTCCCCGCGCCCGGCGCCAGGCACGCCGGCGGAGTCCCTCGAGATCATCGAGCACGAGGTAGGCGCTCGGAACCAGGAAGAGCGCGATCACGGTGGCGAAGAGCACTCCGAAGCCCAGGGAGGTCGCCATGGGAATCAGGAACTGCGCGGAGAGGCTTCGCTCGAGCAGCAGCGGGGTCAGGCCCGCGAAGGTCGTGAGCGAGGTGAGGAGGATCGGGCGGAAGCGCGCGATTCCCGCCTGCCGCACCGCCTCCGCGCCGGAGGCTCCCTCGGCGACGCGGGCATTCACGTAGTGCACGAGAACCAGGCTGCTGTTCACCACCACGCCCGAGAGCGCCACGATCCCGAACACCGACATCATGGAGAAGTGCAGGCCCATGAGGAGGTGCCCCGCCATGGCGCCGACCAGCCCGAAGGGGATCACCGACATGATGATCAGCGGCTGGGCGTAGGAGCGCAGCGGCACCGCGAGCAGCGCGTAGATGAGCAGCAGCGCGAGCGTGTAGTTGCGCACCAACGAACCCAGGGTCTTGCGCTGCTCCCGCTGCTCGCCCTCGAGCGAGTAGCCGAGCCCGGGATGGTCGGCCAGGAGCGCCGGGAGGAACTCCGCCTCGAGATCTGCCAGCACCTCGCCCGCCGTGAGCACCTTCTCGTCCACGTCCGCCGTGACCCGCACCACGCGCTGGCGGTCGGCCCGCTGGATGTTTGCGTACCCCCGACCCGGGGTGGCCCGCGCCGCCGCGTAGAAGGGGATCTCGGCCCCGGCGGGTGTGCGGAGCCGGAGCTCCGCGAGGTTCGCGAGCGAGCGCCGCTCGGCCTGCGGGTAGCGGACCATCACCTTCACGTCGTGGCGGCCGCGCTGGATGCGCTGCGCCTCCTCCCCGTAGAAGGCCTGGCGCACCTGGCGGGCGAGATCGGCCTGCGTGAGCCCCAGGATCTCGCCCTCCGGCAGGATGCCGAGCACGATCTCGTCCTTGCCCTCCCGGAACGAGTCGGCGAGGTCCGAGACACCCGGATACTCGGCGAGCTTCTCCTTGAGTCGCTCCGCCGCCGCCACCAGGCTCTCCATGTCCGGTGAGCGCAGCTCGATGTCGATCGGGGAGCCCAGGGAGAAGAGGGCGGATTCGAAGCTCAGCTCCTCGACGTCGGCAATGGGCGGGGTCTCCTCGCGCCAGAGCTCGGCGACCTCCCGGGCGGAGAGCGGCCGCAGGTCGCCACCGAGCAGCTCCATCGCCACCTCACCGAGGTGGCTGCCCCCTCCCGCCCCGGAGACTCCGGGAGGCCGCTCCCGCCCCGTTCCCGGCTGCTCGCCGACCGTGGCCAGCACCTCGCGGACCACGGAGCCGTGCTCCGTGCCGTAGCGCTCGTCGAGCCGGCGCTTCACCCGGAAGGCGGCGGCCTCGAGCTCCGCCACCGCGGCCGCGGTGATCTCCACCGGTGTTCCCTGGGGCATGGTCAGCGTGGCGCTCACGTAGTCGCTTTCCACCGGTGGGAAGAAGGAGAATCGGATCCGCCCGCTCGCGAGAAGGCCGGCGGCGGCCACGAGCAGGAAGACCGCGCCAGCCAGGGTGGTGTACCGCCAGGCCACCGCCCGCTCCACGGCAGGACCGTAGACCTCCCGGGCCAAGCGCTGCAGGGCCTCCGAGGTGCGTCCCTGGAGGGCCTTGAAGCGGCGCTGCCAGGCCGCCCGCAAGCCGCGCGCCGACGGGTCCGGGCGGTCGTCCCGGATGCGCACGTGCCCGAGATGGGCAGGCAGCACGAGCTGGGATTCGACCAGCGAGAAGAAGAGGCAGCAGATCACCACCACCCCGATGGCGCCGAAGATCTGCCCCATGGGCCCCGGTGTCACGATGAGAGGCAGGAAGGCTGCGACGGTCGTGAGCACGCCGAAGATCACCGGCACCGCCACCTCCCGCGTCCCGCGGATCGCGGCCTCGAGGGGATCCTCGTCGCGCTCCTGGTGGGTGTGCACGTTCTCGCCCACCACGATGGCATCGTCGACGAGCAGCCCGAGAACCAGGATGAAGGCGAAAAGCGAGATCACGTCGATGGACAGATCGAGCAGTGGGAAGAGCGCCAGCGCTCCCAGGAAGGACACCGGAACCCCCAGGGCCACCCAGAAGGCCAGGCGCAGGCGGAGAAAGAGTGCCAGGGCCGTGAACACCAGCACAAAGCCACCCCGCCCGTTCCGGAGGAGGATGTCGAGCCGGTCGCGGAGGGCCTGGGAGCCGTCCCGCCACACGGTGAGGTGGAGGCCCTCCGGAAGCCAGGCTTCGGCCCGGGCCACGTAGTCCTTCACCGCCGCCACGAGATCGAGCACCTTCTGGTCGCCCACCCGGTAGACCACGACCATCACCGCCGGATGGCCGTTGAAGCGCGCGTAGCGGTCCTCCTCGGCGAAGCCGTCCACCACCCGGGCCACGTCGCCGAGAAGCAGGCGGCTTCCGTCGGGCCCGGTTCGGACGGGGATGCGCTCGAAATCGGCGCCCGTGTAGGCCTGGCCCTTCGTGCGAAGCAGGATCTCGCCCGCCCGGGTCCGGACCATTCCACCGGGGAGGTCGAGGGAGGACCGGCGGACCGCCTCGACCACCTCGTCGAAGCGCAGGCCCCATTTTCGAAGCGAGGCTTCCGGTACCTCGATGGAGATCTCGTAGGGCCGGTCGCCGGCGAGCTCGACCTGGGTGACCCCCGGAAGCGCGGCGATCTCGTCCCGGATCCGCTCGCCGAGCACCTTGAGGGTCCCTTCGGATGCATCCCCCCAGAGGGCGATCTGCAGCGCCGTCCTCCGGATGGTGAAGTGGCTCACCACCGGTTCCTCCGCCTCCTCGGGGAAGGTCGTGATCGCGTCCACGGCGTTCTTGATCTCGGCGAGCGCGCGATCGACGGGATAGCCGGTGATCAGTTCCGCGGTGACACCACAGGCCCCCTCGGTGGCGGTGGAGGTGATCCGCTCGATCCCGCTGATGCCCTGCAGCTCCTCCTCGATCCGGACGCAGACCCCCTCCTCCACCTCCTCCGGTGCCGCTCCCGGATAGGGCACGCCGATCTGGATCACCTCGATGTTGATGTCGGGAAAGGACTTCTGCTGGATCAGCGGCAGCGAGACGAGGCCGCCGGCCACCAGGCCGACCAGGAGGAGATTCGCGGCGACGTGGTTCCGCGCGAACCAGGCGATGGGACCGCTCACGGAAGCACCCCCGCCGCGGGGTTCCCCTGCCCGCTCCCCGCGACCCCATCCTCCTCGACGATCCGCACCTGCATGCCGTCCACCACGGCGCGAAGGGGGGACACCGCCACCCGTTCACCGGCCTCGAGCCCCTCGCCCACCAGCACGCGCTCGGCCTCCCGGCGGATGACCTCCACCTGCCGGAAGCGAAGCCGGAGGTCGTCGTCGACCACGAGCACCCGATCCTCGCCGCGGAGCGCCGCCACGGGGAGGGGGATCACGGAGGGGAGCCTTCGGCCTCGCACGGAGGCCTCGACGAAGAGGCCCACGGCGAGGGGCAGATCCCGTGTCCCCGCCTCGAGGCCGTAGGGATCCCGGACCCTGGCCACGAGGTGGACCATGCGGGTACGCGGATCGATCTCGCCCTCGGTGCGCACCACCCGCCCCCGTGCCTCGAGGACCCGCCCGGCGAAGCGCGCCCGAAGCTCCACTTCCGGACCCTCATCGACCACCTCTCCCCCGTCCGGACGAAGCGGCGGGAGTTCGAGGAAGGCGAGCTCGCGGTCGGGAACCGGCAGCCGGACTTCCGCGTAGTCCACCGCGTAGACCCGGGCGAGGCGGGTGCCACGGCCGACCCACTGGCCCGGGTCCACGTTCTCGCTCCGCACGCGCCCCGTGTAGGGGGCCCTGAGCTCGGTGCGCTCGAGATCCCGCCGGGCCCGGGCGAGCCGGGCGCGCGCCGCGCGGAGCTGGGCCGCCGCCACGCGCTCCGCACGGATGGCGTCGTCGAGGCGCGCCTGGCTGGCCGCGCCCCGCTCCCGGAGCCGCTCCTGCCGCTCGAGGGCGAGCCGGGCGCGCTCGTGCTCGCTTTCGGCGCGGAGGAGCTCCGCCCGTGCGGTCTCGAGTTCGAGCTCGTAGTCGGTGCGGTCGATGCGCAGGAGCGGCTCCCCGGCCGAGAAGAAGCCCCCTGCCACCAGGTGCGGAGAAACCCACACCACCTCGCCCCCCACCTCGGCCACGAGCTCGCTTTCGGTCCGCGGCATCACCGTCCCGTGGGCACGGACGCGCAGGGTCACGTCGACGGGTTCGGCTCGCACGACCCGCACGAGCGGCGGCGGGGTCTCCGGCCGGCGCCTTTCCACCTCCGGGCGCGTCACCAGGAGCAGGAGGAGGGTTCCGGCGGCAGCGCCGAGGAGGAACAGCGGCCACATCGCGCGGGCCTTCATCGGGCCTGCTCCGCCGCGGCCAGGGCGCGCAGGCCGGCCGCCGTGAACCGCACCAAGCGGGGTACGAGCTCCTCCGGGACGGCGGGCCAGGGCTCCGTGCCCTCCCGGGGAGGCTGGGCGCCGAGGAGCTGGACCGTGGCTCCGACCACCATCCGGAACCCGAGCTCGATCTCGCGCCGGGCGGTGCCGGGGGGCAGGGCCGCCTCGAGGGCATCGAGAAAGCGCCGGTGCACCTCCCCGAACAGCTCCCGAATCAACGGGCCGACGAGCTCCGGAGGGTCGGAGAAGAGCCGGGCCGCGACGAAGCGGGCGCGGGCCCCGGCGGCCTCGGCCCCCCCTCCGAAGGTCGGGCGGAGAAAGGCCTCGAGCACCTCTTCCACACGGGGAGCCGTGCCCCGCGCCTCGAGGGCGTCGAGCATCCGCAGCCGCCCCTCGACCACCGGCCGAAGCCGGCGCTCGAGGGTCGCGCGGAGCAGCCCGCGTTTGCCGCCGAAGTGGTAGTGGGCGGCAGACACGCTCTGGCCGGCGGCCTGGGTCACCGCCCGGAGCGAGGTGCCCTCGAAGCCGCGCGCCGCGAAAAGACGCTCGGCGGCGTCGAGGAGGCTCTCCTTGGTGCTGCGGGCACTCGGAGAGGGATGCTCCGACGGCACCGGGGGCAGGGCGCCCGGGAGCTCTTCCGGACGCGGCTGGGATCGGGGCACGGGGGTCCCTCCGGTGTGCTGATGGACGGCCGGGACGCCCCGCCGGGCGGACCGGATGGATTGATTCGAACAACCGTTTCAAACATACGTTCGATCCGACCCGGAGACAATGCCGGGCACCCCGCCGCCCGGGCGGGCACCTATCCTCGGCCCGTGGCACGCGAGAACGGAGGCGAGGCCGCCCCGCAGCCGGTGCCGGCCAGAACCGGGTCCGGACGGGCCTGGCGGGATGCGCTGCGCGCGGAAGCCCGGTCGGCGGGTGCGGTGGGGGCGCTGCACCGGGAGGTGGACCGGGAGGCCGGCCGGATCGCCGCTTCCCTCGGTTCACGCCTGCGGTGCGGCCGGGGCTGCTCCTTCTGCTGCTGCGACGACCTCACG
>JALSIO010000654.1 GCA_026989995.1 Myxococcales bacterium | reverse complement strand
GCGTCGGCGCGCTCGTAGACCTCGACCGGCACGCCGGCCCGGGCGAGCCCGGCGGCCGCGGCGAGCCCCGCGAGGCCGGCGCCCACCACCGCCACGGGGGCTCCCTCCGGCGGGCTCGGGCCTCCGCCTCCCGCCGGGCGGCTTCCCGTCGCCCCGGCCTTCCCGGCCGACTCTCGTGCCCCTGCCAACATGGAACCTCCGTCCCGCCCCTCCGCCCGTCCGCCCGGGCACCCGCCCGTCCGCCCGGCCTGCCGGCACAGCGCCGGAAGCCTCCGGATCGGGTGGGCGGCGGCGTCCACGGCCTTCCGGAGCCGCTCGCCCCGCGGCGTTCCGGAGGGCCCGGAGCGGCCGCCGGGTGGCCCCGGTTCGGCGAGGGCGTCTGCTGGTTCCACGTCCCGGCGGATCGAAAGGTTACGCGGGGCCGCCCGGCCGGCGCGCGGGCTCCTCTCCGAGCTCGCGCCGGTAGAGCGCGTGGACCCGGGCGGTGAGCTCCTCGACCGGCAGGTCCCGGAAGGACGCCGGCGGAATCTCGGGCAGCACCCGGACCCGGATCCTGTGGCGCCCCTGGAGCACGAAGCCGCGCTTGGGAAGCGCCCGGGCGGTGCCCTCGACCACGATGGGGAGGATCGGGGAGGCCGTCTCCCGCGCGAGCGTGAAGGCGCCGTGCTTGAAGGCGCGGAGCCGACCGTCCGGGGAGCGCGTGCCCTCCGGGAAGATCAACACCGACGAGCCCTCCGCGAGGGTGCGACGGCAGGCCTCCATCATCTCGGCGATGCTCCGCTTGTCGCCCCGGCGAAGCGGGACGTAGCGGTTGAGGCGCATGTTCCAGCCGATCACCGGCACCCGGAAGTTCTCGATCTTCGACACCCACTTGAAGTGCCGGAAGAGCCGGAAGAGGACGAGGATGTCGAGGAGGGACTGGTGGTTCGAAACCATGACGTAGGCCACGCCGGGCCGGATGCGCTCTCGCCCCCGCACCTCGACCCGCCAGGCCGGGCATAGCCACGTGTAGAGGCTGGCCCAGAAGCAGGTGAAGCGGTGCAGGGCCACGAGGCGCCGATCGAAGGGGGCGGTCGCCACGAAGAGGAGCACGGCCCCGGGGAAGAGCGCGATGGAGCTCGAGGCCAGGAAGGTCCAGAAGACGAGGGACCCGACGCGGCGGAGCAGCATCCCGCCAGGGTAGGCGGCCGGCGGCCGGCGGACCACGGCCGCGCCCTCAGCGGCCGGCGAAGAGGTCCACCATGCGGGCGTCGAGGGTGGCCGGGCGGGCGCGGTGGCGGGCCCAGTCGCGGAGCTCCTTGATCCGCTCCTCGTAGGTGTCGTAGAGGGGGACCGTCTCGCCGATGGCGTTGGCCAGATCGTTGGCCTCGAGCTCCCTCGACTCGGCGAAGGCGGTGTAGAGCGCCGCGGAGACCACCTGCTCGAGCTCGGCGCCCGAGAGGCGCTCCGCCTCCGCGGCGAGCTCCGCCAGCGGGAACTGGGCCGGATCCCGGCCCCGTTTGCGGAGGTGGATGGCGAGGATCTCCTCCCGCTCCGACTGCGAGGGCAGGTCCACGAAGAAGAGCTCGTCGAAGCGGCCGCGGCGCAGCAGCTCCGGTGGCAGGTGCCCCACGTCGTTGGCCGTGGCCACCACGAAGACCGGCGACTGCTTCTCGGAGAGCCATGTGAGGAAGGATCCGAAGACGCGGCTCGCCCGCGGGTCGCGGTCGGAGGCCGCGAAGCCCTTCTCGATCTCATCGATCCAGAGCACCGCCGGGGCCAGCGATTCCGCGACCCAGGTGGCTTCCCGAACGGTCTGCTCCGGGCTCTCCCCGCCACCGAAGGCGGCGGCGAGGTCGAGGCGGAGGAGGGGGAACTGCCACTCGCGGGCCACCGCCTTGGCGCAGAGCGACTTCCCGCAACCCTGCACCCCGAGCAGCAGGAGCCCCCGCGGCACCGGAAGCCCGAAGCGGCGGGCCTCCTCGTCGAAGGCCCGCCGGCGCTCCCGGAGCCAGCGCTTGAGCTCGCCGAGGCCTCCGACCTCGTCCATCCCCGCGGCCGCGTCGTGGAAGGAGAGCGCCCGGGCGCGCCGCAGCGCCTGGCGCTTGTCGCGGACGATGGCCGCCACGGCCTCCTCACCGGGGCCACCGGCGAGTGCCAGCCCCTTGCGGAGCGAGCGGAGGGCCTCGCCGGCGGTGAGACCCAGGGAGGCGCGCACCAGCCTTTCGAAGGTCGGTGGCGCGGCCTCGCCGGGGCCGAGCCCGAGCTCCTTTCGGAAGAGCTCGGCGAGCTCCGCCGCGCGGGGCAGGGGCAGCTCCACCCGCCCCACCTCCCGGGCGAGCTCGGGCGGAAGCTCGAGCGCCGGCCCCAGCAGGACCACCGCCTGCCGGCGCTCGGCGAAAAGGGGCAGCAGGTCCCGGAGGCGCCGCACCGCGACCGTGTCGTCGAGGACGCGCTGGGCGTCCAGGAAGGCGAAGAGGCTCGGGTCTCCCCGGTGCCCGAGGGCGCGGAGACCGGAATCGAAGGAGCCGGCCCCGTCTCCTCCTCCGGAGAGGCCCGAGGCGAGCGACCAGGTCTCGAGCGTGAGACCGACCGTCTCCGCGGCGCGGCGGAGGGCATCGAGGGCCCGGTCCTCCTCGAAGGTCTCGAGGGCGAGGATCCGGAACCCGGACCGGAACAGGAGCACCAGCTCCGCAGCGCACTCCCGGCTCATCCCACGTCCGCGGTGACGCGCAGGACCTCCTCGAAGGTGGTGATCCCCGCGGCCAGCTTCCGGATGGCACCCTCGCGGAGGGTCTCCATGCCCTCGATGCGCGCTGCGTGGGTGAGCTCCGCAGCATCGCGGCCCTCGTTGATCAGCGTGCGCACGCGCCGACCCACGTCGAGCATCTCGAAGATCCCCTCGCGCCCGAAGAGTCCCGTGTGGCGGCATTCCGGGCAGCCCTCTCCCCAGCGCACGCGGAGTCTCTCCCGGCGCTCGACCGGCACCTTGATGCCGAGGGCGGCCACCTGGGTGGGCGTGAGCGTCCCGTCGACGGCGCAGTGGACGCAGATCTTCCGGACCAGGCGCTGCGCGAGCACTCCCCGGAGCACGCTCGAGAGCAGGAAGCGCTCCACACCGAGCTCGACAAGCCGGGTCACGGCGCCGGCGGCATCTCGGGTGTGGACGGTGGAGAAGACCAGATGGCCGGTGAGCGCCGCCTGCACCGCCATGGCGGCCGTCTCGGCGTCCCGGATCTCACCGACCATGATGATGTCCGGGTCCTGGCGCAGGATGGTGCGAAGCGCCGTGGCGAAGGTGACCTCGATCTGCGGCTGCACCTGCACCTGGCAGAAGCGCGGGTCCACCATCTCGATGGGATCCTCGACGGTGGTGATGTTGATCTCCGGCCCGGCGAGGTAGCGGAGCGTCGAGTAGAGGGTGGTGGTCTTGCCGGAGCCGGTCGGCCCGGTCACCAGGATCAGGCCCGAGGGGGAGGTGATCCAGTGCTCCCACCGCTCGCGCTCGGCGGCGCTGAAGCCGAGGTCCTGGAGATCCGCCATCAGCACCGTCGGGTCGAAGACCCGGATCACGAGCTTCTCGCCGAAGGCCGTGCACATGGAGGACACGCGGAGCTCCACCTCGCGGTCGCCCCGCTGGGTCTTGATGCGCCCGTCCTGCGGGCGACGCCGCTCGGCGATGTCCATCCGCGCGAGAACCTTCACCCGCGAGGTGATCGCACCGTGAACGCTCGGCGGCACGGTCTCGATGTCGTGGAGGATCCCGTCGATGCGGAATCGGATCACGGCGTCGCCCATGCGCGGCTCGAGGTGGATGTCCGAGGCGCGCTGGTCGAAGGCGTAGTTGAGCAGGTAGTCCACGGCCGCGATGACGTGCTCGTCGTGCGTGCTGGCGAGCTCGGCGTTCGAGCGCAGCTCCACCAGGGTGCCGATGGCCGAGAGCTGCCCTCCCTCGCCGAGCTCCGCCTCGGCCCGGCTCACGCTCGAGCGGAAGCCGTAGACCCGGTCGATCACCTGCAGGATGGCCCGCTTCGAGGCCACCCGGAACTCCACCGGCTGGGAGATCCTCGCTGCCAGCGTCTCCCGGAGCTCGAGGTCGAAGGGGTCGGCGAGGGCGAGGACGAGGGCCTCCGGGCCCGAGCTCACGGGCAGCACGGCGTGCCGGTGCGCGAAGGGCCGGGAGAAGGTCTTGGTGATGAGCTCGCCATCGAGGCGGAGCGGATCGATCCGCAGGTGGGAGAGGCCCGCCTCCGCGGCGAGGACCTCCGCGATGGCCTCCTCGTCGAGCTTGCGGTGTGCGCGCGCGGGGTGGGGCAGGGCCGCGGCGGCCACGATCTCCGCGGGGGTCACCTCGTAGCGTGCGGCCGCCTGCGAGCGCACCGATCCCACCCGCTCCTTCAGCACGCGGCTTCGGAGGGTCGCCTCGCGGGAGGCGATGTCCCCGGCCTGGGAGCGCGTCAGCAGCCCCCGGCGAAGGAGCAGGCCGAGCAGCTCGTCGAGGCTGAGGGGGGGGCGGAGACCGTCGGCTGCGGGCGCTGCCGGGCCGGGGGCTTCGTCCGCGGGCGGACCGGGTTCCGGGAATCCAGGCTCGCCGGTGCCTGCCGTTCCGCCGGGGCGCCCGCCCCCCGGGCCCTCCGCCGGACCGGTGGGAGAGGCCTGCACCTCGCGGGGATCCGGGCCGGCGGGGCGGGCGGATTCGGGTCGGGGGTCGGCGTCGCTCACGCCTCCCCTATCGGTCGAACCCGGGTGGCTCCCAAAGCCCGGCGGCACCCCGGCCCACTGCGCACGGAGCGGCCCGGGTTTTCCCGGAGGGCGGGGCCTGCAGACGCCGATTCCCCTGGTTCCGGGCCGTCCGCGGGACCGGGGCGGCGGGAAGGTCCGCTTCGCCCGCGCCGCCGGCCGGCGGCGGAGGGCGGGCGTCCGGGCGCATCCTGCACCAGCTTCCGGAAGGGCCCCTCCCCCACCTCGAAGCGGATCCGACGGGCATCGCGCTGCCGACGACGGGCCTCCTCCGGCCGGCCGGCGAGGGCGGCGAGGCCCGCCTCCGCGAGCCGGTGGAGCTTCTCGGCGGTGGGGCCGACCTCGTCCGCGAGCGCCGGTGGCAGGTTCTTCCGGGCCCGCTCCGGAAGCGCCCGCAGGCGCTCGAGCTCGGCCCCGAGCGCCTCCCGGGCGGCGGGCGAGCGCGGGTCCGATTCGAGGGCCGCGACCCGGTCGGCGAGGGAGCGACCCTCGATCCGCCAGGGTGACGCCATCCGGTGTCGGCAGGTGAAGGCGTAGAGATCGGCGAGCACCGCCGCCCCCGCCTCGCCCCCCGCCACGCGCCGGAGCGCCCGCCGGTGCGCGGCCTCCGGGTCGTAGGCACCGGGATCCGCCCACCACTCCGCCAGGCATGCCAGCGGAATCCTCGTGAGCACCGGCTCCCGGGCTCCGTTGAGGAGGACTCCGGCCACGGAGCCGCGGAGGTCCGCGGCGAGGTTCTCCGGGGGGCCGAAGGAGAGCTTCTCCCGCCCCCGAAGGCCGATGAGTCCACCGGTGGACAGCGGCACGAAGTCGTTCGCCACGGCGTTGTTCCAGATCAGGAGATCGAGTCCGGTCTCCTCGCGAAATCGCGCCACCTGCGCGCCGGTGATCTTCCGGGCGAAGACGCCGGCTCCTGTCCAGGCCACCGGCACGCCCGCCGGGAGCTCCCGGAGCGCCTTCCAGTAGCGCTGCGCGGGCGGCGGGAGCCGATCCCAGGTCCTCAGGTACACCGAGGGCGTGAGGAAGACGCGCACGGACGGATCCCGCCCGCACAGCGCCCGCAGCACCGCGCGTGCCGTCCGCGCGTGGAGCCGACCCGCCCGGGCCGTGGCCAGCCGGGGCGCGAAGGTTGCGAGGGTGTCGTCGAAGAGCAGACCGAAGCTGCGCACGCCGGCGGCCTGGAAGGCGCCGAGCTTCGCGAGCATCTGTTCGAGCCCCCAGGGCTCCGGCTCGCCACCCACCGCGCGCAGGTTCGCCCGGCCGAAGAGCTTCTGCGGCGCGAGGCAGTAGGAGAGCGCCACCCCCGCCCGCGCCGCCTCGCCCGCGAGCTCCCGGAAGGACTCGATCTGCTCGGGCGGCGCGGGCTCGCGCCAGCGATCCCGGTGGAAGGGGTCGTTCTTGGGGGCATAGGCGTAGTGCTCGAGGCCGACTTCGGCGAGGAAGCGAAGCATCCCGAGCCGGGCCTCGTGGCTCCACGGCGGCCCGTAGAACCCCTCGATCACCCCGGCACCCGGACGCCCGCCGGGAGCCACCCCTCGCCCGGCCGCCCCGCTCCCCTGCATGGCGCGATGCTAGCCCGAGCGGCGGCCGGTCCCCCCGCCCGAACCGGGGCGCGAGGCCGCCGGCCGCGCCGGGGCGCGCCCGGCGCACCGGCCGCGAGGAACCGGCGGCCCGCTCGTGGGCTCCCGCCCCGTCCGCCCAAGGGCCCGGCGGGGCCGGGGGCGGGCCGGTCCCGCGGGGACGGCTGCCGGCGCCTCGCGGACCGCCCCGCCGGGCGCCCGCTGTCACGACGGCGTTTCCGCGGCCACTCACGGGAGGAGGGCGACGCCCTCCCGCGCCGGCTCCGGGCTGGCACGGCCGCTCCCGTGGAGGCTCCCGCAGATGCAACCCCCCGACACCCAGTCGTTCGGCACCGGCCGGCCGCCCATGACCGCGGAGGAGGCCCGACGCTGGCTCCGCGCCGTCGGCGGGCAGGTCCTGCGCAACCCGGACCGCGATCCCGCCGGTGAGGGCTGGGTGGCCCTCGTCCGCACGCCGGCTCCGCCCGGACGGCGCGGCAAGCTGATCGTCGCCTTCGGCCCGACCTTCGTCGAGGCCGCCGCGGCCGCCGAGCAGAGCTTCGCCAGGCTTCTCGAGACGGCGGGGAGCGTGCACTAGCCAGCCGTGGTCCGGCGCCACCTTCCACCGGCGATGCAGCCTCCGGACCTTCCCGCCCTCTTGGCCCTGCTCGGCACGGCCGGGGCACGGGGCCTCGCGCTTCTCACGCCCCCGCACTGGCGGATCTCGGCCGGTCTGCCCGACCGCGCCCTCGTGGCCGTCTGCCTTCGTCTCCCGTCTGGTGGAGTGGTGGCGACCGCTCCTCATGGTTTCGGGCCTGGGTTGCCCCGTCGAGGCGCATCCGGGTTCCGACTGCGGCGGCCCTTCCGGCCTGTCGCGGGGCCCGGCCGGTTCGCGTGGGCTCCGCCACCACCTCCGCGACGTCGACAGGCTCCTCCTGCACGCCGCCACCGCCCACGGCCCTGCTCGCGCGACGGATCGCAGGCTTCCGCGCGTCGACGCCGGTCGCGCCGGGCCCGGTTCCGTGCCGGGGTCGTGGCCAGAGCTTCCACTTTCCCGTGGCCCCTTTCGAGCTGTTCTCCCCAACCGAGGGAACCGCCCTCGATCGGGACCTGCCGAATTCCTCCTTCGGTGCGCTCGGTCGCGCCCGGTCCCGACATTCCGGGGCCAGGTTGGGCAAACGGGAAAACCTGCTAGGTTCTCTTCCACGAGAGGCCGCCCTGGGCCGACGCCGATCCCGATCCTGTGGATTGGCCGTTGTTTCCGGTCGATCATGCCTTTCCGGCCCGGCGAGGATTCCGGGCCGCACGAAGACCGCGGCGACCCACGCTCCGGATGTGCCGGCAAGGGTCGAGCGGTCACGGCGCCGCGCCGCATCGGCGGTGCTCGGCGCGCAGGAACCAGCTTGAGCAAGAAGCTTTACGTCGGCAATCTCCCCTTCACCAGCACCGAGAGCGAACTCCGCGAGGTCTTCGGACGCCACGGCTCCGTGGGATCGGTGAACGTCATCACCGATCGCGAGACCGGCCGCTCCCGGGGCTTCGCCTTCGTGGAGATGGACGACGCCTCCGCTGCGGATGACGCCATGCGCGCCCTCGACGGCACCGACCTCGGCGGCCGAAGCCTCCGGGTCAACGAGGCCCACGACCGCCAGGGCCCGCGCCGCTTCTAGCCGAAGCTCGGCCACGCATGGGAGCCGGGTCGGGGCGAAGCCCCGGCCCGGCTCTTCGCGTTTGGGGCGGGTCGGGGTGGCAGCGCCCGTCTCGGAGTGCGGAGCCGGGATTCGCCCGCTTTTCGCCCGGTATCGCGCCCGGCGCCGACCACCTCGACGCGTTCCCCTTCGGCCCCGCGCGGAGTAGCATGGACCCGATCCGCGCCCGACCCCCGCCAGGCGGGCCGTGCGCGGGTGACCGCGCCCACCCGTCGACCGGAGCCCCAGCCATGAACCGAAGCCTCCGCGCACGCGGACGCACGCGCGCCCCGCACCTCACCGCCCTCACCGCCCTGGCGCGGCCCGCCCGGGTGGGAGCGATCCTCCTCCTGCTCGCCCCCGGTCCGGCGGTGGGCCTGTCTCCGACGGTGATCTTCGAGAGCGGCCAGGTTCGGCCGCTCGCGATCTCGCCGGACGGGAGCCGGCTTTTCGCGGTGAACACGCCGGACGGCCGGCTCGAGATCTTTGCGCTCGATGGCGGGGGATTGACCCATGTGGAGTCGGTCCCGGTCGGAATGGAGCCGGTTGCCGTGGCGGCGCGGAGCGACGGGGAGGTCTGGGTGGTGAACCACCTCTCGGACAGCGTCTCGGTGGTGGACGTCTCCGCGAGTCCCGCCCGGGTGGTTCGGACGCTTTTCGTGGGAGACGAGCCGAACGACATCGTCTTCGCCGGCCCCGGACGGAGTCGGGCGTTCATCTCGGCCGCGCACCGGGGCCAGAACAGTCCCCATCCGCGCGGCGACTACGACCAGGAGGGCGTGGGCCGCGCCGACGTGTGGGTCTTCGACGCGACGGACCCGGGCTCGGGGCCCGGCGGCACCCCCCTGGCCGTGCTGACCGTCTTCGGGGACAAGCCGCGGGCCCTCGAGACGAACGCGGACGGCAGCCGCGTCTACGTCGCCGTCTTCCACTCGGGCAATCGCACCACCGCCCTCACCGAGGCTCTCGTCTGCAACGGCGGCGTCGGGGCATCCTCCTGCTCCGGCGACGGGATCACCATGCCCGGCGGGCTTCCGGGCGGCCTCATGCCGGGTGGGCTGCCCGCGCCCAACAGCAACCACGAGGGTACGCCGGGCCCGGAAACGGGGCTCATCGTCCGCTTCGACCCCGCCGCCGGGGACTTCGGCGAGTGGCGCGACGAGCTCGGCCGCAACTGGAACAACGCCGTCCGCTTCAGTCTCCCCGACAAGGACGTCTTCGAGATCGACGCGAGTGCCACGCCGCCGGTGGTCGTGAAGGACGGGGGCAGCAACCCCGAAGACGACCGGGCCTGCATCGGCGTGGGGACGGTGCTCTTCAACCTGCTGCGGAAGCCCGGCTCGGAGCTCCTCTACGTCTCCAATACCGAGGCGCGAAACGAGGTGCGCTTCGAGGGGCCCGCCACGAGCTTCAGCAAGCCCTCCGGCGCGCCGGACACCGTGCGCGGCCACCTTCACGAGGCGCGAATCACCGTGCTCGACCCGACGCAGCCAACCTGCTCGGTCCTTCCCCGGCACCTGAACAAGCACATCGACTACAGCATCTCGCCCGTGCCCGCTGGGGTGAAGGAGCGGAGCCTCGCCACCCCCCTCGGGATGGCGGCCTCGTCGGATGGCAGCACCCTCTACGTGGCCGCCTTCGGCTCGGGGGTGGTTGGCGTCTTCGACACGACCGAGCTCGAGGCCGATACCTTCGTGCCGGACGCCGCCGACCACATCGCGCTGCCGGGCGGCGGACCGACCGGCCTCGTCCTCGACGAATCCCGCGGACGGCTCTACGTCCTCACCCGATTCGACAACACGGTCGTGGCCATCGACACGGGAAGCCGCACGGTGGTCGACGCGGAGCCCCTCTTCGACACCGAGCCGCCCCACGTGCGCAGCGGCCGGCGCTTCCTGTACGACGCTCGGAAGACCTCGAGCAACGGCGAGGCCTCCTGCGCCGCCTGCCACGTCTTCGCCGACATGGACGACCTCGCCTGGGATCTCGGCGATCCGGACGGCAACGTGGTCCCGCAGAATCTCAACCCCAACGGCCCCATCGGAGGGGACAACCCGGTCCACCCGATGAAGGGACCCATGACCACCCAGACACTCCGCGGCCTCGCCCGCCACGGCCCCATGCACTGGCGGGGAGACCGCACCGGAGCGACCTTCGAGGGGGATCCCAAGGGCCTCGACGAGGAGCTCGCCTTCAAGGCCTTCAACGTCGCCTTCGGGGGGCTTCTCGGGCGGGACGAGGGACCGCTGACCGCCGCCGAGATGCAGTCCTTCACGGATTTCATCCTCGAGGTCACCCTGCCGCCGAACCCCATCGCACGCCTCGACGGCTCGCTCCGATCGGACGAGGCCGCGGGCCGGAGCCTCTACTTCGGCCCCATCACGGACACCATCGCCACCTGCCACGGGTGCCACACCCTCGATCCGGCCCAGGGATTCTTCGGGACCTCGGGACTCACGACCCTCGAGGGGGAGCCGCAGGAATTCAAGGTGCCGCACCTCCGGAACGCCTACCAGAAGGTAGGCATGTTCGGCATGCCCGCGGCGGGCGCCGTGGCCGGCGGCCTGCCGCCGGGAAACAACGGAGACCAGGGGCCACAGATCCGCGGCTTCGGGTTCCTCCACGACGGCTCCATCGACACCCTCTTCCGCTTCCTCAGCGCCACCCTCTTCAGCCTGAGCGACGCCGACCAGCGGAACCTCGAGGCCTTCGTCATGGCCTTCCCCAGCACCCTCGCGCCGGTCGTCGGCCAGCAGGTCACCCTCAGCTCCACCAACGCCGACACCGTCGCCCCGCGGATCGACCTCCTGATCCAGCGCGCCTCGACGCCCTTCCCGCTCGTGGGTGAGCCGGGCGCCCGGGAGTGCGATCTCGTGGTGAAGGGCACGGTGGCCGGCGAGGCCCGCGGCTGGCTCTACGACCCGACCTCCGGGACCTTCCTCCCCGACGCGGCCTCGGATCCTCCGCGCTCCGATGCGGAGCTGAGGGCCCTCTCCGCGGTACCGGGCCAGGAGCTGACCTTCACCTGCGCGCCGCCGGGATCGGGAGCCCGGATGGGCATCGACCGCGATCTCGACGGCATCCTCGACCGCGACGAGGCGGGAGGGCCCGGCGCCGGAGCCTGCCCGCCCGTGCCCGAGCCCCCCGGCACCTGTCGGACCCCGGGGAGGGCGATTCTCCTGCTCAAGGATCGCGACCAGGACGGACCGGGCCCCGGGGACCGCTTCGTCTTCAAATGGCTGCGCGGAGCCGCGACCCAGGCGGCCGAGTTCGGAGATCCCGTCGGCTCGGGCGGCCAGCGGCTGTGCCTCTACACCGGGGCATCGCCGTCACTCGCCACAGAGCTTGCGGTTCCCGCCGGCGGGACCTGCTCCGGCGATCCATGCTGGAAGACCAACGGAAGCCGGGGTTATCGCTACAGGGATCTCCCGGCCGCCAGCGCGGACGGGATCCACAAGGTGGTGCTCACCGGCGGTGGGAGCGGGAAATCCAGGGTGATCTTTCTCGGCCGGGACGGGAACCTTCCCGCCACGCTGCCCGCGACCCCGGTGGACACCACCGGTGAGGTGATCGTCCAGGTGCGAAGCGATGCCACGGGCATCTGCTTCGAAGAGCGCTTCGCCGCATCGGAGGTGATCCGGAACGAGAAGGGAGTGTTCCGCGCGAAGCGCTGAACCGTGCCGGCGCCCCCTGCGAGCCGAGACGGCCGCCCCCCCAGCCCAGACCGCCGGCGGTCCGCTCGCGAGGACCGCTGCGCGGGGCTGCCGGCTCCGCCCCCCGCTCCCGTCACGGCGAGACGGGGAGATCGTTCGAGAGCGGGCTCGTGGTGCTCCCGGAAGGCGGGATGAAACAGGACTTGTCCAAGGTCTCGAAGCGGGATGGGTGGGTCTGCCCTCCGGTTCCCGGGGTCTGCGCCTGGAAGTGCAGGTGCGGAGCCGCCGAGTACCCGGTATTGCCCACCTCGGCCACGATCTCGCCACGGCGGACCTTCTGGCCCAGGGGAACGTCCACACCGTTCGTCGGCATGTGGACGTAGAGGCTCTCGCTCCCGTCCCGGTGGCGGATCACGAGGCCGTTCCCGCTGCAGTCGCTGCAGCCGGCTTTGCGTAGCTGTCCCCGTCTGATCTTCCCGGACGAAGACCACCGTACCTCGGCAGGGGGCCGGCGGGCAGTCCTCGGCCTCGACGCCGCTCCGGGTCCCCGATGCCGGCGAAGAAGGACCCGAGGGTACCGAGCACCGGCCCGGCCGCCCCTTCCGGGGTGCGGACGAGATCGGCGCCAGCACGGCCGCGGGCATCGACCGCCGCCCCGGTGGGCGTCCCGCCGCAGGCATCCCGCACGTCGGACACCCCGTCTCCGTCGTAGTCGGGATCGCAGGGATCGCCGAGTCCATCGCCGTCCGAGTCGCGCTGCGCCGGATTC
>JALSIO010000653.1 GCA_026989995.1 Myxococcales bacterium | reverse complement strand
GCGAAGGGCTCTTCGCGCGGGAGCACGCGGCCTGCGGCCTCGATCAGCACGACGCGGGCGCCGAGCCGGGCGAAGGCCTGGGCCAGCTCGCAACCGATCGCGCCCGCCCCGATCACGGCGAGGCGCTCCGGGAGCGTTCGAAGCCCGAAGACCGTCTCGTTGGTCAGGGGGGCGGCCTCCGCCAGGCCCGGGATCGGAAGCATCGCGGCCCGGGCGCCCGTCGCGAGGATGGCCCGGCGGAACCGGAGCCGGGCGGAGCCCACGCGGAGGAGGGCGGGACTCTCGAAACGCCCCTCGCCCAGGAAGACGTCGACCCCCAGCTCGTCCCGGTAGCGCCGGGCGGAATCGTCCGGCGCGATCCGGGCCCGGAGCCGGCGGACCCGCTCCATGACCCTCGCGAAGTCGAGCTGCGCGTCCTCCGGGATCGGGAGGCCGAGGCGCCGCGCCCGGCGGGCCTCGGCCGCGAGCCGCGCCGCGGCGAGGAGGGCCTTGCTCGGGACGCACCCCACGTTCAGGCAGTCGCCGCCGAGGAGCGCGCGTTCGACGAGGGCGACCCGGGCACCGAGGGAGGCGGCGATGTTCGCGGAGACCAGGCCCGCGGTGCCGCCCCCGAGCACCACGAGGTCGTAGAGCGCCGCCGGCTCGGGATTCCGCCATGCGGGCGGGTGGACCGCCTCGAGGAGCTCGGCGTCCGCGGGGTCCGCCGGGTCGAGGCCGAAGGCGGCCGCGTCGCCCCTCACGCGGCCACCTGCCCGTGGGTGGCCTCCGCAAGGGCCCGCCGGGCGATCCGGGTCACCAGCACGGTGACCGCCGCCGTCGCCGCGAGGCCGAGGAGGAGGACGGCGTAGTACCCCGGCCCCCGCTCGGGCGGCGGGCCGCCCCGGGCGACCACCGCCGCCGCCTCCCCCGCCAGGGTGCCCAGGTAGACGTAGAGCACCGTCCCGGGCAGCATGCCGAGGCAGCCGAGGAGGTTGTCGCGGAAGCGCACGCGGGTCAGTCCGAGCGCGTAGTTGAGCAGGTTGAAGGGAAAGGCCGGCGAGAGCCGCAGCAGCAGCACGATCTTGAGCCCGTGCTCGCCCACGGCGCGATCGACGGCCTCGAAGCGCGGGTTGCTCCGCAGCCGTTCGCTCACCAGGTCCCGGGCGACGGTCCGCGCGAGCGCGAAGGCCGCGCTCGCGCCGAGGGTGGCTCCGGTGAAGACGACCACCGATCCCTCGACCAGGCCGAAGAGCGCACCGGCGGCGAGGCTCAGGACGGTGCCGGGGACGAAGGCCACCGTGGCTGCCGCGTAGCCGAGGACGAAGACGAAGGGCGCGAGCGGCCCGAGCCCCTCGACGAAGTGAAGGAAGGCGGTGGTCCAGGCCGCGAGCCGCGGGCCGGCGGCGGCGAGCGCGATCCCCACCAGGAGCGCGGCCCCGGCGCGGAGGGCCGCGCTCCGGCGCACCCGCCGGGCGGGTTCGGTGGCTTCGGAGGCGGCCGAATGGGAAGTCATCGACTCGGGCTCCTCTCCGGTGCTCGCGGGGCCGCGCGGCCGGCCGCGGGCGCTCCCCCACCCTCTACGCGGCCGACGCGAGCCGGTCACTGCCCGCGGTGCGGCGGTTCCCGAGAGCTGCCGCGCCCCTGCCGGTGGAGCGGCCGCGCTTGCCGGGGGGCCAACCCATGCTAGCCTGCGCCAGCTGGTGAACAGTTCGTCAGTTGATGAATCAAAGTTCACCAGACGCTCCCGGGACCGGTCGGGTGCCGCGAGGTCGTGCTTCGGAAGGCGCCCGGGTGGCGTCGAGGGCAC
>JALSIO010000652.1 GCA_026989995.1 Myxococcales bacterium | reverse complement strand
GGCCGGGGATCCGCGCTACCGGGACCCGTTCGAGCGCATGGCCCACGCGGAGGAGCTCGCGCGGATCCTCTCCGAGACCTTCGCCACCCGGAGCCTCGAGGAGTGGGCTCCCCGGCTCGATGCCGCTGGCGTCATCTGGGCACCCATGGCCCGGATCGAGGATGCGATTCGCGACCCGCAGGCGCGGGCGAACGGGTACTTCCACACCCTCGAGCATCCCGACGCCGGCCGCTTCGAGACCCTGGGTGCGCCCTTCCGCATCGACGGCGTCCCGATCGGTCCGCGCCGTGCCATCGGTCCGCCGGGGGCGCGGGCGCGGGAGATCCTCGCCGAGGCGGGCATCGACCCCTCCGAGGCCGAGAAGCTCACCTGAGTCATGGCGGCCGAGAGACTGCGGAGAGGCTCCCGCCTCGGCAAGTACCTGCTCGAGCGGAAGCTCGGGCGGGGCTCGTTCGCCGAGGTGTGGCGCGCCCGCGACACCGTCGAAAACCGCCTCGTGGCCCTCAAGGTCGCGTTGTCCGAGGTGGTCGAGGAGGTCGGCCGCCGGGCCATCGAGCACGAGGCGCGTATGGTGGCCCGCCTCGACCACCCCAACGTGGTGGCCATCCGCAACGCGGATTGGATCGACGGCCGCTTCGTGATGGCCTCCGACCTCGCCGAGCGGAGCCTCGCGCACTACCCCGGGGCGCGGCGCTCGCCCCGCATCGCCCTCGAGGTGATCCGGCAGGCCGCCGCGGGGCTCGCCCATGCGCACAGCCGGCGCATCCTCCACCGGGACATCAAGCCCGAGAACATCCTGATCTTCGCCGACGGGCGCGCCGCGCTCTGCGACTTCGGCGTCTCCCGGTTCGCGCGGGAGCCCACGCGCACCTACACCGAGGCGGGAACCCTCGGGTACATCGCACCGGAGCAGGCCTACGGGCGTCCGCGCCTGGCCTCCGACGTCTTCTCCCTCGGCCTGATCGCCTACGAGCTCCTGGCCGGGGAGCTGCCCACCTGGCCGTTCACCTGGCCGCTTCCCGCCTTCGAGCGCTTCTCCGAGCGGGTCCCCGAGCCGCTCCACCCGGTGATCCGAAAGGCCGCGGCCTTCGACCCCCGGCACCGCTACCCGGATGCGGTGGCCTTCTCCGAGGCCCTCGAGCGCGCCCTCGCCCGGGTGCGCGAGGAGGAGGCCGCCGGGCGGCGGTCTGCGCGGCGGCGCCGCGCGAGGCCGTTGCCGGTTCCCTCGCCCCTCGCGGTGCAGGCCGAGCTCTTCCGCCGCCGCTTCGGCCGCTCCCTCGACCTCCGCTACGCGTGCTACCGCTGCGAGGGGCCGATCGCCGAGGCCATGGAGTTCTGTCCCTGGTGCGGTGCCTCCGGGCACTCTTTCCGGGAGGTCACCACCTACCCGCTCGTGTGCCCGGAGTGCGAGCGCGGGGTGCGCCCGGAGTGGCGCTACTGCCCCTGGTGCTATGCCGGGCGCTTCGAGAGCAACGGCAAGTCGCCCCCACCGGATCGCCGGGCGGTGCGCCGGTGCCCGAGGCGCGCTTGCGAGGGGGAGCTGCGGCCCTTCATGCGCTACTGCCCGATGTGCAAGGCCAAGCCGAGGCAGCCCTGGTCGCACCCGGATCTTCCCGAGCGCTGTCCCCGCTGCCGCGGCCCGGTCTCGCGGGCCTTCTGGCGATTCTGTCCCTGGTGCGGTCGGCGCGAGCCCCACGCGGGGACCTTCGTGCGCCCGGTGCGCAGCTGAGGTGCGGCCTCAGTCCCGCCGGCGGCTCCGGCGCCGATAGAGCGCGAAGCTCAGGTCGTC
>JALSIO010000651.1 GCA_026989995.1 Myxococcales bacterium | reverse complement strand
CCCGGAGGCCCGGGGCGCCGCGCAAGCGGTCGGCCAGGCGGCGCAGGACGCCGCGCGGCCGCACCTGCTTGACCACGGCGCTCCGCCCCGAGGCGGCCACCCGGGTGACGCGGCTTCGCCCGTCGTCCTTGATCAGCGCCGGCCCGCTGGCGCCCCGGTGGGCCTCGACGACCGTCGCCACCCAGGCGGGGTCCACCTCCCGAAGCCGGAGGCCGCGGAGCGGTCCGATCCGGAGCTCCGCGAAGCGCCTGCCGGGACGAAGCGCGCGGCGGGTGCGGCTCGCGGCGTGCTCGGCCGCGCGGCGGCGGGCGGCGCGGCCGATCCGCCGGAGCTCGCCCTCGAGGGCTGCAGGCGGCACCCCCCGGGCGGCGAGGATGCGCCGCCCGAGCTCGAGGCGTTCACCCGCCCGGGTGAGGGGGAGCAGCGAGTGGTGCAGGAAGGCGAGGTCCCGGCGCCGGGCGCGCGGTGAGCGGCACCGGCGCGCACGCTGAAGGTCGAGCAGCCACGCCCCGTCCGGGGCGGCGAGGATGTTTCCGGCATGGAGGTCCCCGTGGACCCAGCCGGCGGCGTGCAGGCGGGCCACGGCGTCCCCCAGCGCCCGGAGCACGGCGCGGCGGGGCTCGCCCCGGAGGCCGCCCAGGCTGTCCGCGAGCAGCGGCTGTGGATGGAAGCGGACCACGGTGAGCCGATCGCCCCCTTCGAGCACGCCCCGCGCCAGGGGCGCGGGAACGGGCGCCCCGGCCCGGTGGAGCCGGACGAGCGCCCGCCACTCGCGGTCCGGTGCGGCGAGGCGAAAGAACGCCTTGGCCAGCTCCCGGGGTGCGTGGTGTCCGGAGCGCAGCCGGTAGTGCTTCACGAGCAGCGGGCCGTCCGGTCCCGGCACGCGGAGGATGCGGCGGCGCGGGTTGTCGCGGAGGCACTCGGCGGCCGCGGGATCCGTGAGCGCCCCCTCCACGCAGCCGGTCACCGCGGGCGCGCCCGAGATCCAGCGAACGCGGGAGCCGCTCACGCCGCCACCTTCCGGTACAGCTCCCGCAGCGACTCGATGTGGCGGGACCAGCCGAACTGCTCGGCGATCCCACGCGCCCGGCAGGCGCGCGCGGCGCGGCGCTCCGGATCGGCGAGCTCGGCGAGAGCCGCCGCGAAGCCCGCCGCGTCGTCCGCACGCTCCACCACGATGCCGGCGTCGCCGAGCACCTCCGCGGCACCGTTCGAGGCGCTCGTCACCACCGGAACGCCGGCTGCCAGAGCCTCCAGGCAGACGTTCGCGAAGGCGTCGTAGCGGGTCGGCAGGACCAGGACATCGGCCGCCGCGTAGAGCCGCTCCGGCCGCGGCTCCGCTCCGAGGAAGTGGACGCGGTCGCCGAGGTCGAGGGCGGTGGCCCTCCGCCGCCAGGGCCCGGGGTCGTCCCGGCCCGCCACCACGAGATGGGCCTCGGGCGCGCCCCAGCCGGCGAGCGCGGCGAGTGCCGTGTCGAGGCCCTTGCGGTGGAAGCCGCTGCCGAGGAAGAGGAGGACGAGGGCGTCCTCGGGAAGGCCGAGCTCCGCACGGACCGGAGCCCGCGCGCGGGCGCGCAGGTCCGGGTGGAAGCGCCCGAGGTCGACGCCGTTGCGGATCACGACCAGGCGCTCCGGGGGGACGCCGTGGCGTTCGCGGATCTCGCGCGCGACGAGCTCGGAGTTGCACTGCACGATCTGCCGGGGGTTCGCGAAGATCCGGCGCTCGATCGCGAGCAGGACCCGGTGCCGGGGGACGAGCGCGCGGAGCCGGGCCCCGCGCGGCCCGTGTCGGTTCTCCAGGTAGGCGGCGTGGCAGCCCCCGCCGGCGCGGTAGACGTCCTGGTGGAGGGTGCGCGAGAAGCTGTGGACGATCTCCGGGCGGAGGGTGGCGGTGGCCCGGGCGGCGGCGGCGGAGAAGGCCAGCACCCGGGCCGGCTGCCAGGTCCGCGGGACCGGAAGGCGGTGGACGGCCACGCCCTCCGGCGGCGCTCCCGCGCACTCGCGACAGAGCACCCGCACCGCCTCCCCGGCTTCCGCGAGACCTCGCGCGACCTCATGCGTGACGGCCTCGACCCCGCCGCCCTCCCGGGCGAAGCGCTCGACGACCAGGGCGATGCGCACGGGGCGGCCGGGACCGGTCAGCTCCGGGGGGGCCGAGAGCGCCGGGCGAGGGCCGCGGCCAGGAGCACGGCCGCGCCGAAGGCGCCGGCGCTCGCGAGCGGTGTCGCGGGGCGCGGCCCGCAGCTCGTCGGCGTGCAGAAGCGGCGCGCGGGCTCCAGCGGCGCGGCGGTCTCCCGCCCGTCCGGGGCACCGGCCGCCGCGGGCGCGGCGGCGCCGAGCGCGAGGAGCCCGGCGAACAGGGCGACGGCGAGCCGGAGGCGCATGGGCCAAGAGTACCCGCCGGGCCGGGGGGCGGCACGGAGGCTTCTCGGCTCCGGTCGGGTTGCGGCCCCGGCCGGATCCGGCCGGCGGGGGCGACGCCGCGTGTTTCTTGACGGATCGAGGCATCGGCTTACACTTCGCCACCCGTCCCCATGGGGGTTCCGGCGGGGACGCCCAGGATGCGGCCACGCAACCCGCCGGCAGCGGAAGCCCGAGTTCGGACGAGCGGGAGCCACGCAGATGAGCCGGTCCGCGCCGCCCGCCGCCAAGGCCGCCGATGCCCCGCCCGGGGGGCGGGTGGATCGCCGTCGACAGATCCTCGACGCCGCCACGGCGGTCTTTGCGCGCCACGGCTACCACGGCTCCCGGGTCTCGGACATCGCCCGCGAGGCGGGTATCGCCTACGGCCTCGTCTACCACTACTTCGAGAACAAGGAGGAGATCCTCCGGAGCGTCTTCGAGGACCGCTTCGGGAGCTTCCTGCAGGTGGTCGAGGCCATCGCCGAGCGGCCGACCTCGGCCGAGGACCGGCTGCTCTCCGTGGCCGCGCTGATCCTCGGCGGCTACCGCCGCCAGCCCGACTGGGTCAAGGTCTTCACCCTCGAGATCCAGAGGACCTCGCGCTTCGCCGAGCCGGAGCAGCTACGGGCCGTGGGCCGCCTCTTCCGGCTGGTGGCCCGGGTCCTCCGCGAGGGGCAGGAGCGCGGCGAGCTGCGCCGGGACCTCGACCCCGACCTCGCCTGCTACGCCTTCATCGGTGGTCTCGAGATCGTCGTGACGAGCCTCGTCCTCGACCTGCTCCGGGTCGAGGGAGATGCCGACGCCTACTACCTGAAGGTCGCGCAGACGGTGGTGGAGACCTTCCTGCGCGGAGCGCGGAGCGGAGGAGGTGAACCGTGATCGAGGCGCGGGGACTGACCAAGCGCTACGGCGAGATCCGGGCCGTGGACGACGTGTCCTTCGAGATCGGCGCCGGGGAGGTCGTGGGCTTTCTCGGACCCAACGGGGCCGGGAAGACCACGACCATGCGCATGCTCACGGGCTACCTGCCGCCCACCGACGGCACGGCCCTCGTGGCGGGCCACGACATCTTCGAGGAGCCCCTCGCCGCCCGTCGGGCCATCGGCTACCTGCCGGAGACGCCGCCGGTCTATCCCGAGATGGACGTGCAGGGCTACCTCCGCTTCGCAGCCCGGCTGCGCGACGTCCCGCGCGCCCGGCTGCGGGAGGCCGTGGACCGGGCCCTCGAGCGCTGCCGGCTGACCGAGGTCCGCCGCCGGGTGATCGGGGCCCTCTCCAAGGGCTACCGCCAGCGGGTGGGCCTCGCCCAGGCCATCGTGCACACCCCCCCGGTGCTCATCCTCGATGAGCCCACCGTGGGACTCGACCCGACCCAGATCCGCGAGATCCGCGAGCTGATCTCGAACCTCGCGAGCTCGACGGAGGGCGGAGAGCGGCACACGGTGATCCTCTCGACCCACATCCTCCCGGAGGTGGAGGCCATCTGCCGCCGGGTGATCCTGATCCACCAGGGCCGCAAGGTGGTCGACGCTCCGCTCGCCGAGCTCACCGCCGAAGGGCAGAGCCTCGAGGAGATCTTCGCCCGGGAGACGGCCCGGGACGTCGTCGAGGAGGCGGCGGCATGAGGCACATCCCCACCATCGCCGGTCGGGAGCTCGGGGCCTTCTTCGTCTCGCCGGTGGCGTACGTGGTGCTCTCGCTGTACGCGCTGCTCGCCGGCTTCTTCTTCCTCTCGAGCATCCTGCAGTTCAACGAGATCGTGATCCGGCTGCAGCAGTTCCAGGCCATCGAGCAGCTGCAGGCCGTGAACCTGAACGACTACGTGATCTCGCCCTTTCTCGGCGTGATGTCGGTGGTGCTGCTCTTTCTCGTCCCGGGCATCACGATGGGGCTTTTCGCCGCGGAGAAGGCCAACGGAACCGACGAGCTGCTGCTGACGAGCCCGATCACGATCTGGGACATCGTGCTGGGGAAGTACCTGGCAGCCGCCGCCTTCGTGCTCCTGATGGTGGCGCTGCTCGGGCTCTATCCGGGCATCCTCTTCCTCTACGGGGATCCGGAGATCGGGAAGACGACGGCCGGCATGCTGGCGCTGCTGCTCACCGGCCTGCTCTACGCCGCAATCGGGGCCTTCGCCTCCTCCGTCACCGCCAACCAGATCATCGCCTTCGTGCTCTCCTTCGTGCTGCTCCTGCTCCTGCTGATGTTGTCGGTGATCGCGGACCTCGGAGCCGCGGGCGGCGCACTCGGCGCGACGGGCACGGTGGCGGAACTGCTGCGGTACCTCTCGACCAACGATCACTTCGAGACCATGGTGCGGGGTCTCGTGGATACCGCGGACCTCGCCTACTACGGCGCCATGATCGGGAGCTTCCTGATCCTGGCCAAGGCGGCCGTGGAATCGGTGCGGTGGCGGTAGCATGAAGGAGATGGCTTCCCTCTACCTCGGTCTGGGCCTGGTCGGGATCGGCTTTGGCCTGCTCTCCATCATCCTGCTCGCCTTCGGGGCGCCGACGGGGCTGGGCTGGATCTACGGCAACTTCATCGCCGGCGTCGTGCTCGTCGCGCTCGGACTCGCCGGCTCCCTCGACACGCTTCGCGAACGGCTGGCCTCCGCCGAGGCGCGCCGAATCGAGCGCTACGGGACGAGCGCGATCCTGCAGACCGTGGCGGGAATCGCGATCCTCGGACTCCTGGCCTTCCTCGCGCATCGCCATCCGGTCCGCTTCGACTGGAGCGAGGGGAAGATCCACTCGCTTTCGGAGCAGACGCGACAGGTGCTGGCGGGGCTCGAGGAGGACGTCCACGTCACGGCCTTCTACCAGGCCGTGGTGGCGCAGCCGGTGCGCGAGCTCCTCGAGCGCTACGCCTACGAGAGCCCCCGCTTCCACTACGAGTTCGCCGATCCGACGGCGCGGCCGGACCTGGTGCAGGAGTACGGCCTCTCCGGGGAGGAGCTCGAGCAGGGCCTGCTGCGGGTGGCCCTCGGCGACGAGGCGGTCCTCGTAAAGACCCCCGACGAGGAGTCGCTGACCAACGCCCTCGTCAAGCTCACGCGGACGGGCGAGAAGGTCGTCTACTTCGTCGAGGGCCACAACGAGCGGCGGGCGAAGGGCGAGGGTGCAGAGGGCCGCGAGGGCTTCGGTCGCGCCGCCGAGGCCCTCGCGAACGAGAACTACCGGGTGGAGACCCTCCTGCTCGCGACCCGCGGCGAGGTGCCCGAGGACGCCGACGTGGTCGTCCTCGCCGGGCCGACGCGCCCCTACCTCGACGAGGAGCACGCCGCGCTTCGCCGCTACCTCGCCCGGGGCGGGGCACTGCTCGCGATGGTGGATCCGCGGGCCAACACCGACCTCGTCGAGGATCTCGGCGAGCTCGGCGTCCTGCTCGGCGACGACGTGATCGTGGACCAGCTCCAGGGCCTCTTCGGCAGGGCCGCCACGCCCATCGCGGCCGAGTACGCGGACCACCCCATCACCCGGAAGCTCCGCGAGCCGACGATGTTCCACGTGGCCCGGAGTGTTCGGGCCGCGGAGGGCTCCGACCTCGTCGAGCTCGTCAAGACCAGCGCGGAATCGTGGGCGGAGCGGGACCTCGAGGAATTCTTCGGCCGGGGGCGCGCCGAGTTCGGGGAGGGCGACCTGCCCGGGCCGGTTCCGGTGGCCGTGGCCGGGGAGGTCGAGGTGGCGGCCGAGGCCGCCGACGCCGAAGGCGAGGAAGGCGACGCCCCCTCGCGGGGTCCGGCCCGGATCGTGGTCTTCGGGGACGCCGACTTCGCTTCCAACCGGATCCTCGACAGCTTCCAGAACCGCGATCTCTTCGTGAACTCCGTCAACTGGCTGATGGGCGACGTGGAGGCCATCACCGTGCGGCCGAACCGCTCGCGGCCATCGCGGCTCTCGCAGCTCACGGCCGAGGACTTCAGCCGCATCCGCTACCTCTCGCTCTTCGTGCTGCCGGAGGGCATCGCGGTGCTCGGGGTCTTCGCCTGGTGGTCGCGCCGCCGGGCGCCGGGGCGCTAGGCGGAGGGCCGGCGGTGAAACCGCGCACCACCGCGATCTGGCTGCTCGTGCTGGCCGGGCTCGGAGCCTTCGTCTGGTTCTACGAGATCCGGGGAGGGGAGGCGCGCCGGGAGGCGGAGGAGCGCTCGAAGGATCTCTTCGCGGAAGTCGAGGTCGACGACATCGACTGGATCGAGCTCGAGACCCGCGACGGGAAGGAAGCCCGGCTCGAGCGCCGCGACGGGCGCTGGTGGATCGTCTCGCCGGTGGAATTCCCGGCCGACGAGGGGACCGCGGACGCCATCGCCTCGGCGCTGGCCGACCTCCGGGTCGACCGTCGGATCGAGGAGCCGCAGCCGCTGGCCGTCTACGGGCTCGGGGAGGAGGCCCGTCGGGTCCGCTTCGGGGGCGGCGAGCGGAGCTTCGCGCTCGTGATCGGGGACCGCGCCCCGGTGGGCTCGGCGACCTACGTGACGGCCGAGCCGGGAGGCGGGGTGGCCACCGTGGCCGGCTACCGGGTGGGCGCCCTCAGCCGGAACCTGGACGACCTCCGGGAGAAGCGACCGCTCCGCTTCGACCGCAGCCTGGCGCGGCGCATCCGCCTCGAGTCGCCTGCCGGGTCGGTGGTGCTGGTCCGGACGGAGGAGGGCTGGCAGCTCGAGGAGCCGGTGCGGGAGCGGGCGGACGAGGACACCGTCTCGAGGCTCCTCTCCGAGCTCACCTTCCTGCGGGCGAGCGAGGGCGTGGACGAGGCACCCGAAGGCGGGGGCGGCCTCGAGACGCCCTGGCTCCGGGTTGAGCTGACCCTCGACCCGGAGGAGGAGGGCGGCGAGCCGGTCACGCGGGAGCTCGTGGTCGGGGCCGCCGAGGGAGGGACCCGGCTTGCCCGGGGAAGTGCCGGTGCCCTCTACCGACTGAAGCAGGAGAGCCTCGACCGGATCCCCACCGATCCCATGGAGTACCGCTTCCGGGAGCTCGCCCGCTTCTCGATCCCGGAGGCCCATCGGATCGAGATCCACTTCGAAGAGCCGATCTCGGCGCCGGACCGTGTCCTCGATGTCACCCTCGAGCGGGACGGGGAGGGCGGCTGGAAGGCCACCGGAGCCCACCTCGCGGAGGAGAAGATCGACGAGCTCCTCGGCGAGCTCGCGCTCCTGCGGGCGGATCGCATCGTGGCGGAGGCGGTGGGCGACGAGGAGCTCGCGGCCCTCGGACTCGACCCGCCGCGGGCGAGGTACCGGGTGCTCGGGCAGGACGGCGGCGTACTCGCCGACGTGAGGTTGGGTGCCCTCGACGCCGAGGGGGTCTACGCGATGCGGGCGGGCGAGTCCCGGATCTTCCTTCTGCCTCCGGAGGTGGCCGAACACCTCCCCGCGAACCTCGAGGCCTTCCGGAACCGCTTCGAGGAGCCCGCACCGGAGCCCGTGGAGGAGGCGTCCGAGCCGGAGGCGGAGCCGGGAGCGCCCTCCACCCCCGCGCAGGAGACGGAGGAGGGCGAGGAGGCGGGCGCCCGCCCGTGACGCGGGCCCGCCGCTACGGCCGCCGCGAGCGGCCGCGGTAGGGCCGTGCCACGGCGATCTTCACCGGTTCGCCGGCCTCGAGGATCGCTCCGCGGGGCAGCGCGTTGGCCACCGCGAGGAGCTCGAGGTCCCACGCGTTGTCGTGCCGTGCGGCGAGGGCCTCGAGCCGCTCGCCGGCCCGGGCCCGCACCACCCGCAGGTGGAGCTCCCGGATCCCGTCGCGCTCGAGCCTCGTGAGCCGCCGAAAGCTCTGCCAGGTGGCGCGGAAGGCGGGGGCATGGCGGGCGAACTGCCCCGAGGGCGCGCCCGCGAGCAGGCGCAGCACGGTGCCGGCGTGCTCGATGAAGGTCACGTCGAGCCGCAGCGCCCCCTGCTCCGTGGCCGCCGCGAGCTCGCCGTGCCAGCCGGGGGAGCCGCCGAGGTTCACCGGCCCCCCCCGCTCGAAGGGCACGCCGAGCTCGCGCGCGAAGGCCTCGGCGGCCGATCGGGCGTCGGCAGCGTCCGCCTCGGCGGTGAGCACCAGGAACGCGTCCCGCGTGGGAGGGCTGGCGACCACGGCCGCGCGGGTGTTCCGGATCTCGAAGCCGGCGGGGAAGCGCAGGTGGAAGTCGAGATCGGGGTGCAGGAAGGCCCCGTCGCGCACGAGCCCCTCGGCGGGGTCCGGTCCCACGAGCAGGCCCTCGAAGTGCCCGAGGAAGCGCACCCGGTCCGGGGCCACGGGCGAGGGGGGCGCCCGGCGGAGTCCCGCGGCCCGGGAACGGGCCAGGGCGATGCGCTCGGGTGTGCTCGGGTGGGAGTCGAAGAAGCTGGGATTGCGCTCGCCATGGAGGAGCCGGGTGGCGGCCTCGAGGGTGACGAAGAAGTCCACGAGGGCCGCCGGGTCGTAGCCCGCCCGGGCCGCGAGGTCCTGCCCGATCTCGTCCGACTCGCGCTCCTGCTCACGGCTGTACGCCGCGAGGTAGCCCGCACCGGCAACCTGGCCCAGCGATCCCACCACGTCGCCGGCGGCGGGGCCGCCCAGGGCGGCGGCCGCGACCGCGCCGAGGACCGTGGCGAGGCCGACCCCCTGCGCCCGGGCGATCCGGGTGGCCGCGTGCCGGGCCACCACGTGGCCGATCTCGTGGCCGAGCACGCCCGCGAGCTCGTCCTCGCGGTTGACGAGTGAGAGAAGGCCGCGCGACACGTAGACGAAGCCCCCCGGAAGGGCGAAGGCGTTGGGCTCCTCCATGTTCACCACGTGGAACTCGAAGGCGTAGGGAGAGAGGGGCAGGGCCTGCACCAGCTTGCGCCCGACCGCCTCGACGATCCCCCGGATCTCGGGATCGTCCACGAGCCCCATCTGCGCGGCGACCTTGGCTGCCTCCCTCTGGCCGAGGGAGATCTCCTGGGCCGGAGAGAGCGTGAGGCAGGCCGGGATCAGAAGGCAGGCGAGCACCGGGGCGAGGCCCCGGCCCGCGGGCCGCGGAAGCCGTCGCATGGCGGCCGAGCGTAGCAGGCGCCGCACCCCTACCCGGCCGCCGGCCGACCCGTGCCGGGCGGGAGGTCCCGCGCCAGCATCTCGAGCATCGCCGCGTGCAGCGCGCCGTTGCTCGCCACGACGAAGCGGCCGTCCCAGGGAGGCGGCCCCCCCCGCGGGTCGGTGACGCGGCCCCCCGCCTCCTCGACGAGAAGGATTCCCGCCGCCACGTCCCAGGGGTGGAGCTTGAGCTCCCAGAAGGCATCCAGGCGACCGGCGGCCACGTACGAGAGGTCGAGGGCGGCGCTGCCCCCGCGGCGCACGCCCTGGGCGGATTTCACCGCCCTCGCGAAGTGGACGAGGTTGTCGTCCTCCGCGCGGTGGACGTCGTAGGCGAAGCCCGTGGCCACCAGCGCCCGTGCGAGGGTCTCGACCCGGCTCACCGCGAGTCGGCGGTTCCCGAGCCAGGCGCCCCCGCCACGCACCGCGTGGAAGAGCTCGTCGCGAAGCGGGTCGTAGACCACGCCCACCTCCCGCCGGCCTCCCTGCTCGACCCCGATCGAGACACAGAAGCACGGATAGCCGTGGGCGTAGTTGGTGGTGCCGTCGAGCGGGTCGAGGATCCACCGCCATCCCGCGTGGGTGTCGTCGCGGGCCGAGCCCTCTTCGGCCACGATGGCGTCGCCGGGTCGTCGCCGCCGGATCTCGCCCACCAGGAGCGCCTCGCAGGCCCGGTCCACCTCGGTGACGAGATCGATGGAGGCGCTCTTGGTCTCCACCTCGTGGTCCCGCTCGTAACCGTCCCGCTGGAGGGCGCCTGCCCTCCGGGCGAGCTCGACCGCGAGCTCGAGGACCTCCCGGGTTTCGCTCACGGCCGTGCTCCCGGCTCCGGGAGCCCGAAGAGCGCCCGGGCGTTCCGGCTCGTCGCATCCGCGACCTCGGCCACGGGGCGGCGGTGGAGCTCCGCGAGCACCTCGCCCACGCGCACGACGAGCGCGGGCTCGTTGCGCCGCCCGCGGCGCGGTTCCGGAGCCAGGAAGGGTGCGTCGGTCTCCACCATCAGTCGGCCCATGGGGAGGGCGCGGGCCACCTCCCGCAATCCGCGGTCGCGTCGGAAGGTGAGAATGCCGGAGAAGGAGATGTCGAGGCCGAGCTCGAGTGCGCGTCGGGCGAAGGGGAGGTCGTGCGTGTAGCAGTGCAGCACCCCGCGCACGCTCCCGCGCCCCTCGCTCTTCCAGATGCCGAGCAGGTCCTCGTAGGCCTCCGGCCCGTCTCCCCGCACGTGGATCGAGACCGGAAGCCCGAGCTCCCGGGCGAGCGCGACCTGTTCGGCGAAGACCTCGCGCTGGACCGCGGCCGGTGAATGCATGTAGTGGTAGTCGAGCCCGCACTCGCCCACCGCCACCACCTTCTCCCCGGCGAGGAGTGCCCGCAGCCGGCTCCGGAAGGCGTCGTCCATCTCGACCGCGTCGTGGGGGTGCAGGCCGGCGGTGGCGAAGATGCGCGGGTGGGAGGCGGCGAGGCGCGCGGCCGCCTCCGCCTCCCCGCTCCCGTAGCCCGACCCGATGGCGATGAGCAGGTCCACGCCCGCGCGCCACGCGCGCTCGAGGACCTCCTCGCGGTCCGGGTCGAAGTCCCGGCTGCTCACGTGGCAGTGGCTGTCGATCCACATGGTCAGGCGGCGCGGGTCGCGAGAAGGTCGCGGAGGCCGAGGAGCGCCCGCTCGGCGACCATCTGGGGATTCGCATTGCGCACCCGGAGGGCCCGCCGGAGCTCGCGCAGCCGGCGGTGGAGGTCGAGCTCGTCGTCGACCGCGGTGCTGCCGGCCCGGACGGCCTCCGCCGTCCTTCGGGCGAGCCAGGCTGCCGCCACCTGGAGCAGCTCCTCCACTGCCGCGGCGGCCCGGGCCCGGTCGCCGCGGTACTCGAGGGCGAGGTCGAGCACGGCGTCCGGCCCGAGGCTTCCGAGGCTGGCGAGGCGGGCCTCGAGCGGGTGGGGCTCGGTCGCCTCCGGAGGGCGCGCGGGCAGCCGGATCCGCTGGCAGCGCGAGCGCACCGTCGCGAGGAGGACGGCCGCGTGGGGCGCGACGAGGACCACCGTGGTCTCCGGCGGCGGCTCTTCGAGCAGGCGGAGCAGGGCGTTCTGGGCTTCGCTGTTCAGCCACTCGGCGTCGGCGATGACGGCGACTCGCCGGCCGCCCTCGGCGCTGCGAAGGCGGAGCGCCGCCTGGAGGGCCCGGATCTGGCCGATCCGCACCCGCGTGTCGTCCGCACCGCGCTCGACGAAAAAGAGGTCCGGGTGGTCGCCGATGTGCCGGTAGAGGGGGCCGCTGCGACCCGACCCATCGAGCGCCGGCTCCGCCCGCGGTGCGGAGCGCCGACACGAGAGGCACTCCTCACAGGGTCGCTCCCCCTCCGGTGCGCTGCATACGAGCGACCGGGCGAAGCGCCGCGCGAGCGCCCGCGCCTCCTCGACCGGACCGGAGACGAGGTAGGCGGAGTGCACGCGGCCCGATTCGAGGGCGCCCATGAGGAGCCGGGCGGGGTCGGCGGGGGCCGTGGGCTCCATGGCGGGCGGAGTCTACGGGATCGTTCCGGTCCGAGCGAGGTCGTTCCGGGGACGGGTCCGCTCCTATACTCGGGCCGTGCCCGCCGAGCGCCCCTTCGCCGCACCGCCGGGGCGGTCCCTCCCCGGGAGACCGGGTGCGCCTCCCGCCGCGGTGGCGCTGTTCACGGGCCTGCTGCTGCTCGGCTTCGCCGCCGAGGTTCTGGCCCAGGCGACGGGGATGCCCGAGGCGGGGCTCGACGAGCTGGTCGAGCGCCACGGGCTGGTTCCACGGGAGTGGCTCCGCGCCGTCTCCGGGGCGGGGTCCGCGTCCCTGGCGAGACTGTTCTCACCGCTCACCGCCATCTTCCTCCACGCGGGGCCCGTGCATCTGGCGGTGAACCTGGTCGTGCTCTGGGTGGTCGGGCCGCCGGTGGAGCGGCGGGTGGGGGGGCTCCGCGTCACCGGCCTCCTGCTCGGAACGGGCCTTCTCGCCGCCGCCGTCCAGGTCGCCGCCGATCCCCA
>JALSIO010000650.1 GCA_026989995.1 Myxococcales bacterium | reverse complement strand
CGCGCCGTCCGGGGGAGATGCGCGGGCCCCGGCAGGGTAGCCCCGGGTGGGCGGGCCGGAAGACCCCGGCTGCGCCCGTCCCTCGGGGGTCCGGCGGGGGCCCGGGGGAGCCCGTACAATGCCGCGCCATGTCGGCACCGAGGACCCGCTTCGCGCCGAGCCCGACGGGGTTCCTCCACATCGGCGGAGCCCGCACGGCGCTTTTCAACTGGGCCTTCGCGCGGGGCCGGGGTGGCCGCTTCCTGCTCCGGATCGAGGACACCGACGAGGCCCGTTCCACCCGCGCCTTCGAGCAGGCGCTCCTCGACGGGCTGCGGTGGCTCGAGATCGACTGGGATGGCGAGCCGATCCGCCAGAGCGAGCGCCGCGCCGCCCACCGCGCGGCGGTCGAGAAGCTGCTCGCGAGCGGCCGGGCCTACCGCTGCGTCTGCACCCGCGAGGAGCTCGAGAGCCGCCGCCGGGCCGCCATCGCCCGCGGCGAGAAGTGGACCTACGACGGCCGGTGCCGGGACGCCGGCCACGGACCGGATTGCGGGCCGCACACGGTCCGCCTGCGGATGCCGGCCTCCGGGCGCATCGAGTGGGAGGATCTCGTCTTCGGCCCCTCCGGCCAGGACGCGTCGGAGATCGGCGATCGCATCCTCGTCCGCGCCGATGGCGTGCCCGTCTACCACCTCGCCGTGGTGGTCGACGACCTCGATATGGGGATCACCCACGTCATCCGCGGTGCCGACCACCACATCAATACGCCCCTGCAGCTCGCGATCTACCGCGCCCTCGGGGCCACGCCGCCGGCCTTCGCCCACGTGCCCCTGATCGTCGGCCCCGACGGCAGGAAGCTCTCCAAGCGCGAGGGCGACGTGTCGGTGGACGCCTTCCGCAGGGACGGCTACCTGCCCGAAGCCGTCCGCAACTGGCTGGTGCGCATCGGCTGGTCCCACGGCGACCAGGAGATCTTCTCCCGCGAGGAGATCATCCGGCTCTTCGATCTCGAGCACGTCCACCGTGCGCCCGGGCAGGCCGATCCCGAAAAGCTCGCGTGGCTGAACCAGCACTACCTCCGGGCGCTGCCCGCCGACGCGCTCTTCCGCCGCGCCCGGCCCTTCCTGGAGCAGGAGGCGGGCGGGCCGGTGGCGCGCACCCCGGAGCTCGACCGGCTGCTCGACCTGCTGCGCGAGCGGAGCCGCACGCTGGTCGAGATGGCCCGGCGGGCCTCCTTCGCCCTGCGGGAGGAGATCGAGCTCGACCCGAAGGCCCGGTCGCGACACCTCGTCCCGGACATCGCCGGCCCCCTCGCCGACCTGATCGGGGAGCTCGTGGCCCTGCCCGAGTGGTCCGAGGAGTCCCTCGCCGGCGCCTTCGAACGGGTCCTCGGCCGCCACGAGGGCCTCAAGATGGGCCGGATCGCCCAGGCGGTACGGGTGGCCGTCACGGGAAGCTCGGCGTCCCCGGGCATCTACGAGACCCTCTACGTGGTGGGCCGTGACCGCGCGCTCCGGCGCCTGCGGGCGGCCCTCGCCGGGATCTCGGGAGATCCCCCGGGTTGAGGGCCGCGCTTCGCTCCGCTAGGAATGGGGGCCGGGCCGCCGGCCCGCATTCCCCGGTCGTCTAACGGCAGGACAGCAGGCTCTGAACCTGCGAATCTTGGTTCGAATCCAAGCCGGGGATCCATGTGCCCAGGTCGCGGCCGCGCCTGTGTCCGGCCTCCGCCGGCCTGCCCCCGCCTGCCTGGCCGGCGCCGTGCCCTCAGCTCCCTCCCGACGCCGGAAGCTCGTAGAGCTGCGTGGCGAGGCC
>JALSIO010000649.1 GCA_026989995.1 Myxococcales bacterium | reverse complement strand
CTCGGGGGCGGCGTCGGCGGGGCCGCGGTCCTCCGGTCGCCCGGGGCGGGCTTCCTTCTGCGAAAGAGCAAGGCGGCCTCCGTGGGTGCACCGCGCGCGCCCGGCGACGGGGCGGGCACGCCCGGCTTCCGGCGGTTCTATCGGCGCGGCTGCGATCGGGGTGGAGGCCCGAGGCCGGGATTCCCCCGGGGTCAGGCGGATTCCGGGGCGGACGCGGGTGCCGAGGTTGCCGGCGCGGCGGCCCCGGCGCGGCTCCGGGAGCCCCCGAGGGCCCGCCGGATGCGCTCCTTCAGCCGCAGGGCCTCCCGGGAGAGCTCGCGGTCGGAGGTGTGGAGCAGGAAGTTGTCGAGGCCGCCGTGCTTCTGCACCGAGCGGAGCGCGCGCGTGGTGATCCGAAGCGAGAAGTTGCGCCGGAGGGCGTCGCTCCGGAGGGTCACCTGCTGCAGATTCGGCTGGAAGGTCCGGGAGCTCTTGCGGTTGGAGTGGGACACCTTGTGCCCGTACCGGACGGACGCCCCGGTCAGCTGGCAGCTTCGGGCCACGGCGAGCCTACTCCTTCTTCTGCGGGGCGCCGTAGCGGCGGCGGAATCGATCGATCTGGCCGTCGGAATCGAGCTCGCGCATCCGACCGGTCCAGAAGGGATGGCTGTAGGAGGAGATCTCGAGGCGGATCACGGGAATCTCCTCGCCGTCGATCTCCCGCGTCTCCTTCGAGGTGAGGGTGGAGCGGGAAACCCACTCCGTGCCCGTCGCGGCGTCCACGAAGAGGACCTTGTGGTAGTCCGGATGGATGCCCGGCTTCACGACACGGCTCTCCGGTCCCTCGCGGCCTGCCCGCTACCAGCTCGACTTCCGCACGCCGGGCAGCTGCCCGCGGTGGGAGAGCTCCCGAAGCGCGATCCGGGAGATTCCGAACTTTCGGTACACCGCACGGGATCGCCCCGTGAGCGCACACCGCCGGGTGAGCCGCGTGGGGCACGAGTTCCGCGGGAGCTTCGCGAAGGCCTTCTGGATCTCGAACTTCTCCGCCATGGGGACGTTCGGGTCCTTGAGCCTCCTGCGCAGCTCGTCGCGCTTGTCCTTGTAGCGGGCGATGAGCCTGGCGCGGCGCTCGTCGCGCAGGACCTGGGACTTCTTGGCCATGGTTCCTCGCCTCGGGAGCCGGCCCGCCCGGGCCGGGCTCGGAGAGCGGCGAAGGCTATCCCCCGGCGGCGGCGCTCGCAAGAACCCCCCCCCGGGGGGTATTCCGTGCGGCGGGTCGCCAGCGGGGAGGATCGCGGCCGGAGGCGGCGGGGTCCGGCCGGCGGGCACCGCCCGGTGGCCCGCGGCGCCGGCGAAGCGGCCCCCTCTCGGGACGCCCGCGATCCCGGGACCCGTCCCGCCGCGGTTAAGCTGCGCACCACCATGTCCCGCTCCCTCCCCCGAAAGCCACGGGTGTGCTTCGCCGTCCTCGCCGTTCTAGCCGTTCTTGCGGCGGGTTGCGGGCCCCTCGCCGCGCGCTGGCCCTTCGCGGCCCTGCCGCCCGTCCTCGGCCGCCCGTCGGAGGATGCGCCGCCGGCGGAGCGTCTCGAGCAGGCCGGGCCGTGGCGCGTCCGGGTGCTGCGGGACGCGTGGGGCGTGCCCCACCTGTTCGGCGAGCGGGCCGCGGACGTGGCCTTCGGCCTCGGCCTCGCGCACGCCGAGGATGACCCGGTCGGCGTCCAGCGGGCGCTGCTGGCCGGTCGCGGTGCGCTCCATCGGGCCCTGGGCCCCGAGGCCCGGCGCGCGGACTGGCTCATCCACTGGCTCGGCGTTCCCGAGGACGCCCGGCGCCTTTTCCAGGGTGCTGGCGACCCGGAGCTCCGTGGCTACCTCGACGCCTATGCCGCCGGGGTGGAGCACCACCTCGCGCGGAACCCACGCGAGCGCATCGGAGGGGCCCGGTTCGGGGGAGCCGACGTGGCAGGGGCCGCCGAGCTCCGGCTCCGGCTCTTCTTCCTCGCCGGGCCCCTGCGGGAGCTCGCCCGCCGGTTTCCGGAGTCGGACCGCCAGGCCCGGGAGGCCGGCGGCTCGTTCCGGGATGCCGTCGAGGTGCTCGGGCGCCTGGGTTTCGGCGCCTTTCCCCGCGGCGAGGTCCTCGCGCTCTCCGGAAGCCGCACCGAGGACGGCGCCCCGCGGCTCTGGATGCGGACCCTGCCGCCCCCCGGCGAGGCGACCCGGTGGTACGAGGCACACCTTGAGAGCCGCGACGGTCTCGCGGTGGCGGGGATGCTGCTCCCCGGCCTGCCCGTCCCGATCTCCGGCGTCACGCCGACGCTCGCCTTCGCCCTCACCGCGAACCGGCCACCGCTCGTGGACGTGCTGCGGCTCGACGTCCGCCCGGACGACCTGGAGGGGTACCGCCTCGACGGCCACCGCCGGCGGCTGCGAAGGCGCGCCGTCCCCCTCCCCCGCCGCCTGCTGGGCCTGCTTCCCCGGCCGGGCCGCGCGGTGGTGGAGGAGTCCGAGTTGGGCCCGGTGCTGCGCCTCGGGCGGGAGGTCCTGGCGGTGCGCTTCCCCGGCCGGGGCCGGGCGCGCTCGGTGGCCGGGTGGCTCGCCCTCGCGCGCGCCCGGGACCTCGACGCCCTCGGGGATGCCCTCGATCCGCTCACCCTCCCGCTCTTCCATCTCGTGGCGGTCGACCGGGAGGGAGGGCTTCTCTACCGCTACAACGCGGCCCTGCCGCGCCGCGATGCCGGAGCCCCGGTTGGTCGCGGGGGGACCATCCGCCCCGCGGGCGGGCCCGCCGCGGCGTGGCGCGGCATCCACCCGCGAAGCGTCCTGCCGTCCCTCCGCGACCCGGCCTCGGGCTTCGTGCAGAGCGCCAACAGCTCGCCCTTCACCGCCACGGTCGGGGCCGGGGCGCTCCGCCCCGGCCGGCTCGACGCCGAGCGCGGCGTGGACGCCGAGGTGACCAACCGCTCGCTTCGCCTGCTCGAGGAGGTGGGATCCGGGCGGCGCCTCCGGGAGGCGGATCTCGAGGCGCTTTTCGCGGACGTCGCGTACTCGGGGCTCTCGCCGCTCGTCGAGCGGCTCGAAGAGCTTCTCGCCCTTCCACCGCCCGAGGACCCGCGGCTGGCCCGCGCGCGGCGCCTGCTGCTCACGTGGGATCTCCGCCTGGATCCGGAAAGCCGTGCTGCCGCCCTCGCCGTCGCGACGCTCTGCGGTGACGAGTGTCCCGAGGGCCTGCGGGGAGCCGGTGGATCTCCCTTCGAGCGCCTCGAGGCGGCCTCGGACTGGCTCGAGGCGACATTCGGGCGCCTCGACCCGCCGTGGTCGGAGGTGCTGCGGCTCCGCCACGGCGAGGTGGACCGGCCGGTGGCGGGCGGCCCCGACGTGCTCGCCGACGCCGCGCCCGTGCGTGCGGCGGATGGTCGTCTGGTGGTCCCCCCCGGCGGCCCCTATGTTCTGCGCGTGCGTTTCGGCCCCGACGGGGTGGCCGTGCGCTCGCTCGCTCCGCCGGGCAGCAGCGTGCGGGCGTCGTCGCCCCACGCGGGCGACCAGCTCGAGCTTCTGCTCCGCGGCGAGACGCGCCCCCTGTGGCTGCGCCCCGAGACGATCCGGAACCACCTCGACGCGCCCCGCCGGCCCTGAGGCTCGGCCTCTGCCCGGTCCGCGCGCCGAAGCAGGAGGACCGCGTCCCTTGGCCGACGAACCGCTCATCGCGTGCTTCATCGACTACGAGAACCTCGCCATCGGGGTGCGGAACATGCGCAAGGGGGGCTTTCGCATCGATCTCGTGCTGAGGCGGCTCCTCGAGAAGGGCCGCATCGTGCACAAGAAGGCGTACTGCGATTGGAGCCGGTACCGGGACGTGGTTCGGGAGTTCCACATGAACGGGATCGAGCTCGTGGACATCCCGCGCAGCAAGATGAGCGGAAAGAACAGCGCCGACATCCACATGGTCGTGGACGCCCTCGACCTCTGCTACCAGAAGCAGCACATCGACGTCTTCGGCCTGATTTCCGGGGACAGCGACTTCTCGCCGCTCGTCGCCAAGCTCAAGGAGAACAACAAACGGGTGATCGGCTGCGGGGTGAAGAGCTCCTCCTCGGATCTGCTCATCTCGAGCTGCGACGAGTTCATCTACTACGACGACCTCGTGCGCAGCGCCCAACCGGTGGCCGAGAAGGAGAAGAAGCCGGGCGGGCGCCGGAGCACCACCGAGGACAAGCGCAAGGAGGCCCACGAGCGCTTTCTTCAGATCCTCCGCTCGCTCGAGCGGGACTACGACACGGTGTGGGGCTCGATGATCAAGCAGACCATCAAGCGCGTGTACCCGGGGTGGAGCGAGGACTACTACGGCTACCCCTCCTTCGCGGCGCTCCTCGAGGAGCTCCGGGATGCGGGCGAGATCGAGCTCGAGTACGACGAGCGCCGCGGCAACTACATCGTCCGCTCCGCCCGGCGGAAGTGAGGCGGCGCGCCGCGGACGGCGCCGAGTTCGCGGAGCTCGCGGCCTGTGGGCGGCGCGGGGAAGCGGACGAGCTCGCCCTCGTCCTCCTCGCCGAGGGGCTCGACCCGGAGATCCGGCGCGTGGCCGGGGCCTTCGTCGTCGGCGTCCCCGTGGAGCAGGTCCCGCGGGCCCGCTCCGTGCTCGACGCCGTGGCCGGGGAGCGGAGCGAGGCCGTGGGCGGGCCGGAGCCGCCGCCGCTCCCGGGAGTCCGCTCCCGGATGGGGCTGCACGCGGGCCTCGTCCTCCTGGCCGTCTTCGGCGCGACCGGGCCGTGGCGCGAGGGCGCTTGGCCCTTCGCGCGGGGCGCCGCCGATTCCGGTCGCATCCTCGCCGGCGAGCTCGAGCGGTGCGTCACGGCCCTCACCCTGCACGCCGACCTGCTCCACGTGCTCGGCAACGCCGCGGCCCTCGCGATCCTCGGCTCGGCGCTCGCCCGGCTCCGGGGGACGGGCACGGCGCTGCTGCTGCTCGTGGCCGCGGGGGGGCTCGGGAACCTCGCCACCGCACTGCTCCACGGTCCCGGCCACCGGTCGGTGGGGGCGTCGACCGCCGTCTTCGCCTCGGTGGGAGCCCTCGGTGCGCTCGCCGTGGGGCGCCGCCGCCGGGCGGGGCTCGGCCGCCGCCTGGCCCTCGTCCCGGTGGCCGCCGGAGTCGCCATCCTGGCGATGCTGGGGATGGCGCCGGGCACGGACCTCGCCGCGCACGCCCTCGGCTTCGCCTGCGGGGTGGGGCTCGGCGGGCTGCTGGCGGCGGGCCGCCGCCCCGTGCCCCACGGGCTCGACGCCCTCGCGGGCGGGCTCGCGGTGGCGGTCGTGGTGGTGGCCTGGGCGGTGGCCCTGCTTCGCCCCGGGGGTGCCTAGCCGGCGCCGTCCGCATCGGCCGGACGCGCTCGCCCCCGCCCCGGGGCGTGCTCCGAGAGCCGGCGCGCGAGGTTCCGGGTGATGCCGGTGTAGAGGGTCCCGTCCCGGCATTCGAGGAGGTAGACGGTCCAGCCCGGGCGGGGCTCGGTCGCCACACCCCCCGAGGCGGGCCACCGCCCGGCCTCGGCGCGGAGCGGCGGGCCCGGGGGCCGCGTGGTCGCCGGCCGGGCCGGGTTCTTGTGCCGCGGCGTCGGAGCGCCTACACACCGGGGAGGCACTCCGTCCGAAGCGCCGGCGTCCGGTGGGGAGGAAGGATCGATGGAGGAGGGCCGGCCTTCGACACACGGAAGCGGTACGGCGGAAGGCAGGGGCGCGGGGCAGTTCCCGGACTCCGCAGCCTTCGCCCGTCGCGCCGTCCACGCGCTTCGCAATCCGGTGGGGGCCATCCTGCTCTCCGCGGAGAGTGCGATCGCCCGGGCCGACGATCCGGAGGCGGTGCGGGCCTCGCTCCGCCGCATCGTGGCGCAGGCCCGGCGCTGCGGGGAGATCCTGCGCGAGCTCGTCGATTCCGTCGAGGGGCGGACGACTTCGAAGCACGGGCCACGCGACCCGGGCGGCGCGGAGCGCTGAGGCGCCCGCCCGGCCCTACACGGCCCGGGCGGCGGCGGGCTGCGCGGCGGCCCGGGGGCGCTGCGTGCTGCGGATCGGCTTGAAGAGCTCGATCAGCTCGCCCTGCGAGGTCACCCCCACCTTCCGGAAGATCCCCTTCAGGTGGTTGCGAACCGTGTGGGGGCTGATGCGGAGCTGCCGCGCGATCTGGGGCACGCGGTGCCCGTCGACCACGAGCCCGAGTACCTGGCTCTCGCGGCGCGAGAGCTGGTAGTGGCGGGAGGCCTCGGCCACGGCGAGCCCCTCGTCCCGGGAGGTGGTCGAGGTGGCCGCCACGGGGGTGCTGCAGATCACCTCGGCGAAGTGGGTGAGCTCCGCCATGGTGAGCACGACGTCGCGGGACGAGAGGTCGAGCAGGGCCTGGATCTGCTCCCCGCCCCGGGACAGGAGCTGGGACCGGAGCACGTCGTCGAGATCGGCGAGGTCCCGCTCCGTCTCCGCCATGCGGCTGCGCAGCCGCCGCAGGGCCTGGACCACCCGGCGGTACTGCACCGCGCGGTCCACCTCCTCGATCAGGCGCGCGCCGGGGATGGGTTTCACGAGATAGGCCAGGACCGGCAGCCGGATGGATTCGACGGCAGTCTCGAGGCTCGGAAAGCCGGTCACGAGGATCACCGGGAGCGGCGCCTCCCGCAGGGCCGGGTCCGAGAGGAGCTCGAGGTGGTCGTTGCCGGGCATGCAGATGTCGGCGATCAGCAGGTCCCAGCTCTCCCCGCGCAGCGCCTGGATGGCCGTGGCCGCGTCTTCGGCCGGGCGGCAGAAGTGCCCGCGGCTTTCGAGCAGCTCGATCGCCGCCTCCCGGAACGGCTGGTCGTCGTCCGCGAACAGGATCTTGCTCAAGGCACTCGCCCCGCCGGCGGCGCACGGTCCCCTCACGGGCGGCCGTGCCCCTGCCGGGCCGCCTGCCGGCACGATCCCTCCCGCGCCGGATTGCCGGACCACCCCGGTCCGGAGCCTCGAGCATACTCCGGGCTTTCCCGGGGTGGTCCGCCTTTTTCGCCGTAGGCTGCGGTGAAATGCGGCCGCCAGGGAGGCCCTCGCCCCGACCGACTGAAAACGGGTCGGGAAATCCGACCCATTCCGGCCCGGTCGCCTCGGGTCCCCCGGCGATGCCCGCCGGACCCCACCTCCCGGCCTTCGCGCCGCGCGCCCGGTGCGCTTGTGGTCCCGCCGGGGCTGGCCGAAACTCCCGCCATGGCTGGGGACGGGATCTCGGACGAATCCGGTCGGGCGCGCCTGCCGGCCCGCGGGCGGTCGTGGGAGGAGCTCCGGGCGGCGCTCGAGGAGCTCCGGGCCGGTGACGTCGACTGGCGGAGCGGGCGCGCGGCGGTGTACGTCTTCCACGCCGGCGAGGACGTGCTCCGCGTGGCCCGGGAGGCGTACGCCCTCTACCAGTCGGAGAACGCGCTCGGCCCGGCTGCCTTCCCCTCCCTGCGGCGGATGGAGCAGGAGGTCATCGAAATGGGCCTCGGTCTCCTGCACGCGCCCGAGGGCGCCGCGGGGGACATCACCTCCGGAGGGACCGAGAGCATCTTCCTCGCGGTGAAGGCCTGCCGCGAGCAGGCGGCGGCCCGCGGTGCCGCCGTCGCGGGCGCCGAGATCGTGGTTCCGCGATCCGCCCACCCGGCCTTCGACAAGGCGGCGTCGGTGCTCGGTCTCCGCGTCGTGCGGGTGCCGGTGGCGCCGGACCTGCGGGCGGACGTGGAGGCCATGGCCGCCGCCATCAGCGAGCGGACGCTCATGCTGGTGGGCTCCGCGCCCTGCTTTCCCTACGGCGTGGTCGATCCCATCGGAGAGCTCTCGGAGCTCGCCCTCGAACGCGGGCTCTGGCTCCACGTGGATGCCTGCGTGGGCGGCTACTTCGCCCCCTTCGCCCGCATGAACGGCGTGCCCGTCCCCCCCTTCGACTTCGAGCTGCCGGGGGTGGCGTCCATCTCGGCAGACCTCCACAAGTACGGCTATGCCGCCAAGGGGGCCTCGACGCTCTTCCACCGCACCGAGCAGCAGCGCGCGCACCAGGTCTTCCACTTCGAGGACTGGCCCGCCGGCAGCATGACCACCCCGACTGCGGCGGGGACCCGGCCCGGCGGGGCCGTCGCGGCGGCCTGGGCGGTGATGAACTACCTGGGTGTCGAGGGCTACCGGGAGAAGGCCGCCCGGGTGATCCGCGCGCGCGAAGCCATCGAGGCGGGCCTCGCCGATCTCGGCTTCCGGGTCCACGGTCGCCCGCTGCTCGGCCTGCTCGCCTACGGCGACGGGCCGGCGGATGCCTTCGCCGTGTGGTCCCGGCTCCACCGCCGGGGCTGGTTCACCGGCCTGGTGACCGAACCGCGCGGCATCCACCTGATGCTCTCGCCCGTCCACGAGTCCGTCGTCGACCGCTACCTGGCCGACCTCCGGGAGGCCGTGGCCGAGGTGCAGCGGGGCGAGGGGCCCACCGCCGAGACCCGGGCCCGCTACGCCTGAGCCCGGGCGGGTGCGGTGCCGCCCGGCGGGGCGGCCGGATCCGCCTTCCCGCAGCCGGGGGGCCGGAGCCGGGATTCCGCCCCCCGATCAAGTTCCGGCCGGCTCCGGTCGATGCATGGCCGTCATGGATCGGCCGGCCGACCCCGCGGATGTGGCTGGAGGGCCCCGTGTCCTGCTCGTCGGGAGCGCCGGCCTCGACGATGTGGCCGCGCTCGCCCGGGACCACGGTGCGGTGGTGCGGGAGCTCGGCGCGGCGGAGCTGCGGGAGATCGACGCCACGGGCGCCGACCTGCTCGTCTGCCCCGCAGCCCTCTCGGCATCGCTCCCGCCCCCGCCTGCCGGCGGAGCGGGGGTCTGTGTGACCGTTCTGGCTGCCGGCGATACCACCACGCGCGCCGAGCTTCCGCCGGGATGGCGCGGCTTCCTGGTGCGCCGGCCGGTGCATCCGGCCGCGCTGCGACTGCTCATCGGCTACCTGCTGTACCGCGGCCCGGAACGGCGGCGGGAGCACCGGGTTACGGTGGGATCCCGGATCCGGCTCCGCGTGGGCGGAGCCCCGCGTTTCGCCACGCTGCTCGATCTCTCCACCCGGGGATGCCGGGTGACGGCCCCCCTCGCTCTCGCCGCCGGCGCCCGGCTTCGGGTGGAGTTCCCGGAGCAGGTGACCCGGCGCCGGCCACTGCAGCTCGATGCCGAGGTGATCCGCGCTTCGTCGGGCCCGGGCGCGGCCGGGGAACCCGGCTCCGGCTCCGAGCTCGCGCTTCGTTTCGGGCCCATGCCGGCGGAAGCGAGGAGTGAGCTTCGGAGGATCGCGTCGTTCTACCTGCGCGGGCCCGCCCTCGAGGAGAGCCTCGCGGGGGTGCGCCTGCGCGACCTCGACCCGGCGCTCGCCGATCGTGCGGAGCAGGCGCGCAAGGGCACCGGAGGGCCGGCGGAGCGGCGCGCCGAGCCCCGGGTGCCCTACAACCGCCGCGTCGTGGCCCGCGCGGGGGAAGGCGTCCGGGTGCTGCTCGGCACCGACATCTCCCCGGGCGGCATGCAGGTGCGCTCGCGCGCCGAGCTCGCGGTGGGCGAGGTGATCCGGGTGGCCGTCTACGTCGCCCCGGGACGACCGCCCCTCGTGCTCGACGCCGAGGTGCGCCGTCGCGCAGCCGGCGGGAGCTACGGCCTTCGCTTCGTCCACCGCGATCCGGAGACCGAGGAGCTCCTGCGCGCGCTCGCCGGCCGCTTCCACAGCATGGCCGGGCCGAACCCGGGCTCGGGCGTGGTTCCGGCCGAGCTGCTCGGGTAGCGCCGCTCCGCTCCGCGCGCTCCACCCGCTCCGGCGGTTCCGCCCGCCGACGGCGATCGGCTAAGCTGCCCCTCCGCGCACAGGGAGGGCGGAGCGTGAGGGCGGTGGTCTGCGAGAAGTGGGGTCCCCCCGAGTCGCTGGTGGTCCGGGAGGTGCCCGAGCCCCGGGCGCTTCCCGGGCAGGTGGTGATCGACGTGCGCGCGGCCGGGGTGAACTTCCCCGACGTGCTCGTGATCGAGAACAAGTACCAGTTCAAGCCGCAGCTCCCCTTCACGCCCGGGGGCGAGGTCGCCGGGGTGGTGAGCGAGGTGGGCGAGGGTGTCGAGGGGCTCTCGGTGGGCGACCGCGTGCTGGCCACCACCGGCTTCGGCGCCTTCGCCGAGCGGGTCGCAGCGCGGGCCGAGGGCACCTTCCGCATTCCCGATGGGATGGACTTCCCCACGGCCGCCTGCTTCCTCATGACCTACGGAACCTCCCACCACGCGCTGGTCCACCGCGCGGCGCTGCGTCCCGGAGAGACGCTCCTGGTGCTGGGCGCTGCAGGGGGCGTGGGGCTCGCCGCCGTGGAGATCGGCAAGCTCCTCGGTGCGCGCGTGATCGCCGGCGCGAGCTCGCCGGAGAAGCTCGAGACCTGTCGCGAGCGCGGCGCCGATGAGCTCGTGGACTACACCCGGGAGGACCTGAAGCAGCGCGTCCGGGAGCTCACCGGCGGTGCCGGGGCGGACGTGGTCTACGATCCGGTGGGCGGGGATCTCTCGGAGCCGGCGCTCAGGGCCACCGGCTGGGAGGGGCGCTTCCTCGTCATCGGTTTCGCCTCGGGAACCATTCCGCGGATACCGCTGAACCTCCCCCTGCTCAAGGGCTGCCAGATCGTCGGGGTCTTCTGGGGGGCCTTCGTGGGCCGGGAGCCGGAGCGCTTCCGGGCCGAGGTCGAAGAGCTCTTCTCTTGGTTCGAGCAGGGCCGCCTCGCGCCACTCGTCTCCGCGACCTACCCGCTCGAGGAGGCCGGCCGCGCCCTCCGGGAGATGGCCGACCGGCGGGTGCGCGGCAAGGTGGCCGTGGTGATCGAGGGCACCTAGGGGCCGTCCGAAAGCACCGGGCGCCGGTATACTGAGCGGATGGTCGAGATCGAGATCGCCCATCCCGAGGTAACCGGGGTCACCGAATCCAGTGTCGCGCTCGCCTTCGACGTGATCTCGGACGGCAGGCCCGTCGACGCGGAGGTGGAGGTGACCGTCGGCGGCGAGCCGCGCGCCCGCTCGGGTGGCGAGCCGGGCACGCGCCTCGTCCGCATCGAGGGGCTCCCGCCCGACGCCGAGATCGAAGTCGGATTCCGGGCCCCCGGGCTGCGCCCCGTGAGCCCCGACCGCTACTTCCCCGAGCGGCTTCGGACCCTGCCCTCACCCGAGGCGGCCGAGGTCGGCCGCTTCGCCACCCTGAACGACATCCACATCGGCGAAGCGCGGATGGGGGGGCGTCTGACCGAGGACTTCGAGTACGGCGAGGAGGCGCCCGGCTTCCCCGTGGTCCGTGCCGAGGACACCCCCACGCCGTACTGGCAGTTCATGCTCGAGGACGCCATCGACGAGATCAACGCTCTCGGGGTGGACGCGTTGGTCATCAAGGGCGACATCGCGGACCGCGGGCGGCCCGAGCAGTTCGAGGAGGCGCGGCGGCTCTTCGGGCGCATCCGCGCGCCGCACCACGTGGTGCTCGGCAACCACGACCACTACGCGGTGCTCGAGGGGGAGCGGGTCGACGGCTACGCGCTGCTCGGGCAGCCGGCTGCCCCCCGGGCCCTCGATCTCGCGGGCTTCCGCCTCCTGCTCGTGGAAACCGCCCTGCCCGGCGAGCACCACGGTGTGTTCCCGGAGGAGCGGCGGCGCTGGCTCGATTCGGCGCTCTCGGAGGCGCGCGAGGCCGGACTTCCCACCTTCGTGCTCATGCACCACCACCCGGTGCCCCCCGAGCATGCCGGGAGCTACCCCAACTCCATCGGGCTCGATCCGGAAGACTCCGTGGCCCTCTTCGAGCTCCTCGGCAGGCACCCCCAGGTGCGCGCGGTCCTCGTCGGGCATACGCACCGCAACAAGGTCCGGCGGTACCCGGCGGCCGGGTCCATCCCATTCGTCGAAGTGCACAATCCCAAGGATTACCCGGGCGGCTACGCCGTGTACCGGCTCTTCGAGGACGGGTCGGCGATCCAGGAGGTGCGGCGGACCGGCAGCCGCCGCGCCCTCGTCCACGCCGCCCGCTGCCGGGAGCTCTTCCGCGGCTTCTACCGGCATTTCGCCCTCGGGCGGCTCGAAGACCGGAGCTTCTTCATTCCGCCGCAAGGATCCGCAACCGGCGCCAGGGGCTGAAGGGGGCGAGGGAGTTCGCCTGCCTGCAGCCGCCGGTGCCGGCGCCCTGGCGCCGATGCCCCTGGCGCCGGGCGGGTGCCGCCGGCTCAGTCGGCGGCGCGGGCCGCGGCAGCCGGCGGGGCGGGCCGACCCCGCGCCACGAAGACCTCGGTCTCGGGATGGAAGGCCGCCCAGGCGAACCAGAAGCCCTCGATCACCTCGACGTCGTCCGGCGCCTCGAACTCGAAGATCTGCTCCTCCGGGTCGTAGGCCACGCGCACGCGCCGCCCCCGGAACTCCTCCTCCACGGCGCCGCCCGCCGCGTGCACTTCGCTCGCCGGATAGGCCCGGGCGCTTCCGTCGGCGAGGCGAAGGCCCAGGGTCGG
>JALSIO010000648.1 GCA_026989995.1 Myxococcales bacterium | reverse complement strand
GCGGATCGGTGGGCCGCGAGGGCCCGATCGTCCAGATCGGCTCGGCCCTCGGCTCCACCGCCGGGCAGCTCCTGCGTCTCCCCGAGTGGCAGCTCCGCACCCTGGTGGGGGCGGGGGCGGCGGCCGGCATCGCGGCGGCCTTCAACGCCCCCATCGCCGGGGCGCTCTTCGCAGCGGAGGTCATTCTGGGCGACTTCGGGGTGCAGCAGTTCAGCCCCATCGTGATCGCATCGGTCGTGGCCACGGTGATCTCACGCACCTTCCTGGGGGATCAGCCGGCCTTCGCGGTTCCCGAATACAGCCTCGTGAGCCCCTTCGAGCTCGGCCCCTACGTGGTCGTGGGGCTCGTCGCCGCCGGGGTCGGCATCGCCTTCATCCGGGCCCTCTACGCCTGCGAGGACGTCTTCGAGGGCCTCCCCATCCCCTCCGCGGCGAAGCTTCCCGTGGGAGGCCTGGCGGTGGGCGCGATCGGGGTCCTCCTGCCGCAGGTTCTCGGCGTGGGCTACAGCACCATCGACGCGGCGCTTCGCGGAGAGCTCTCCGCCGGACTGCTGCTCCTGCTGCTTCCGGCGAAGATCGCGGCCGCCTCGCTGACCCTGGGCTCCGGCGGCTCGGGCGGAATCTTCGCCCCCTCCCTCTTCCTCGGCGCGGTGACCGGCGGTGCCTTCGGCACGGCGGTCCACGCGCTCTTCCCGGAGAGCACCGCCACCTCGGGGGCCTACGCGCTGGTCACCATGGGGGCCGTGGTGGCGGCCACCACCCACGCTCCCATCACCGCGGGGATCATCCTCTTCGAGCTGACCCAGGACGTGACCATCATCCCCCCACTGATGGCGGCCTGCGTCGTGAGCACCGCCGCGTCGAGCCTTCTCCACCCCGAGTCGATCTACACCCTGAAGCTCCGGCGGCGGGGCATCCGGCTTTTGTGGGAACAGGAGCCGAACGTCCTCAAGACGCTTCGGGTCCGGGATGTCCTGCACCGCAGTCCCGAGACGGTGCCCGCCTCGGCCTCCTTCGCGGAGGTGATCGACCTCGTCGTCTCGACGCCGAGCGCGGCGTGCTTCGTGGTGGACGAGAAGGATCGGCTTCTCGGCGCCATCGACCTCTCCGAGCTGCGGCGCCTGCTCGGAGAGCGCGACCTCCTGCGGGACGTGGTCGTGGCCGCCGACCTGGTGCAGCCGGTGGCCGCCGTCCGCGAGGAGGACGACCTCGACCTCGTCATGCAGTTCTTCGCCCAGACGGGCCTCCGGGAGCTTCCGGTCGTGGGCGGCGACGCCGGACGGCTCGCCGGCTCGGTGCGCGAGCAGGACGTGATCGTCGCCTACGACCGCGCCATGCTTCGCCAGGACCTCGCCGGGGGCGTGACCCGGAAGGTGGTGCTCGCCGGCCGGGGCCAGCGGGTGGCCGTCGGCTCGGGCTTCGTCCTCGCGGAGCTCCCGGTGCCCGCGGCCTTCGCCGGGCGTTCGCTGCGGGAGCTCGATCTCCGCGCGCGCTTCGGCGTGCAGGTCGTGCTGATCCGGCCCGCGGCCCCCGGAGATGCCGACGTGGCGCTGCGCTTCCCCGGGCCCGATGAAAGGCTGCAGCCCGGCGAGCGCATGGTCGTCCTCGGCCGCGAGGAGGCCGTCGACCGCCTGGAGAGCCTCTGAAGCGCGGCGCCCTTCCGGTGGAGCCCGGCGGGCCCGGTCCGGTCCGGCCGGGTCCGGCCGCCGGGCGCGCCCCCCACCTCAACCCGCCGGCGGGCGCCTCGGTGTGCGGATCAGGCCCTCCTGGGCCACGGAGGCGATGCGGTGGCGGGTCCG
>JALSIO010000647.1 GCA_026989995.1 Myxococcales bacterium | reverse complement strand
GCCGGCCGGGCTGCCGCCACCGGGCGCCCACCGGGGCGGGCGCCCCGGTGGGCGGGGCCCCTGCGCGGATCCCACCCGGCGCCGCCTCGCCTCAGATGTGGAGATCCTCGGGGACGAGCCGCGCCGGATCGCCGAAGCGGTCGCGGGCAAGAGGCGCGAGATCGATGCCCGGCGCCGCGCTTCCGGCGATCCCCTCCGCGAGTCCCCGCGCGACCCCCCACGACTGCATGACCCCGCGCCCGGTGAAGGAGTGGGCCTCGAAGAGGTTGGCGAAGCCGCGCACGGGGCCGGCGATGCCACTCCGATCCGGGGTCACCGCGTAGAGCCCGGCCCACCCGCGCAGGTGGCCGCAGCGCTCGAAGGAGGAGCAGCGGGCCGCGAGGCGGGGCCAGATCTCCCCCTCGAAGAAGGCATCGCCGTCGTAGTGGAAGTCGAACCCCGGCGGCTCCTCGGGGATCGAGTACCCGGCGAGCACGTGCGGGCCCTCGGGGTGGAAGTAGAGTCCGCTCGCGTCCACGATCATGCCGAGCTCCTGCAGCTCGACGCCGGGCGCGAGGTCCTCACGGTGCACGCCCACCATGGCGATCTGCCGGCGCACCGGCTCGGTCACATCCGGCACGCCGATCTTGGCGGAGAAGAGGGCCGACCAGGCCCCGAGGCAGTTGACCACCACGTCCGGCCGGTGCCACTCCCGGCCGGCCACGACCTCCTCGGGGAGGCTGTGGTGGGTCAGGATGCCCCGCAGCAGACCGTCTTCGTCCGCCCCGCGCCGGGCCCGGACGTGCACCACCTCCACCTCTGCCACCCGCCGCCGGGTGGCCGCGGCGCCGGCCACGAGCTCGGTGCGGACCCCGGCGGCGTAGCTGCGGTCGAGGAATCGGACCCCGCGCGCCTCCGCCTCCCGGCGGTACCAGGCGCGCACCGCGTTCGGGTTCACCAGGCCGTCCCGGGGCGAGAAGGTGGCGCCGCAGAGCTCCTCGAGTCCGCGGTCCACGATGGGAAAGCGCTCTGCGAGCTCGCCGGGCTCCAGGATCTCCACGCCGAGTCCGAGCCGGTTCTGGAGCCCGAGCACCTGCCGGGCCCGGGCGAAAAGGGCCGGGTCGCTGTAGAGCCAGAGGTAGCCCCGCTGCCGGAATCCGAACTCCTCGGCGTGTTCGCGGAAGAACTCGAGGGTGAGGCGGCAGGTCTCGATGTTCACGGGCTGCCACCAGGTGGCACGGGCACCGCCCGCGTTGAGCTCGGAGGAGGCGTAGATGCCGGAGAGGTCGAGATCGACCACCGTGACCGAGGCGCCGGCGCGGTCCGCCAGCGCCCACGCCAGCGCCGTCCCGATGATGCCCCCGCCGACCACCAGGACGTCCGGCTTCTCGGCGGCCATGGCGCGAGGCTAACACGGCGCTGGCCGGCGCCGGAGCACCGGGGCCGAGCCGGTGGTACCCTCGCCCGGCGATGCCCCGGCCCGGTCCCGCCCTCCTCGCGGTCCTCCTCCTCGCGGGCTGCGCCGCGCCGCCGGCTCCCCCGCCCTTCCCCCGCAGCCCGGAGATCGAGGCCCGCGGCCGGCTCGCCGCCGAGGTGGAGCGGCTGCGCACGCGCCTGGCCGAGGAGGGGCGTCCCGCCGCCGAGGCCGGACGCGTGCGTGTGCATCGTCTCGGACCGGGTGAGGCTGCGGAGGGGACCGTTGCCGTTCCCGGGCGGGAGGAGCTCCGGGTGGTCGCGGCCTGCGACCTGGCCTGTGGAGATCTCGACCTCGAGCTCCTCGACCCGGCCGGGGAGGTTCTCGACCGCGACGAGGGAGGCGACCCG
>JALSIO010000646.1 GCA_026989995.1 Myxococcales bacterium | reverse complement strand
GACCACGAGCCGGGCCAGCGCGACCGCCGGCTCCGTGTCCGGGAGGGAGGGCGGCTCGGCCGCGCTGCCCGCTCGGCCCCGCAGGTGCATCACGAGGCGCACCGTGGCGGGGGCCCCGGATCCGGGCGGCGGGGGATGGACCCGGGAGACGACGTAGACGTCGCCGCGTTCGGGAACGCGCTCGAGGGCCGTGGCGACAAGGCCGTCGAGGGCCACCCGGAGGAGCTCCGCGTCACCCCGCACCGGCGGCATCGCCTCCTCGAGCTCCTCGAGCACGACGAGCCGGCGTCGCTGTCGCGTCGCCCGGTGGGCGTCGAGGATCTCCCGGAGGAGCGCGATCACGTCCACCGGCTCGAGCTCGCCTTCGGGAAGCGAGGAGAGTCGACCGAGCCGCTCCGCGACCCCGGAAAGCCGTTCGAGCGCAGGCCCCACCAGCTCGCCGAAGCGCTCGCGGAACTCCGGATCGTCGAAGCGCTCGGGGAGCAGGGAGACGAAGGTGCGGAGCGTCGCGAGCGGATTTCCGATCTCGTGGGCGAGTGCGGCGGCGAGGCGGCGGAGCTCCGCCTCCTCGCCCCCCGCGGCCGATGCGGTCTCCGCCCGGGCCACCGCCGGCTCCGGCGCCGGGGGCTTCGCGACCCCGGTCGCGGGGGCGGACTCCCCGGCCCCGGGTTTCGCGGTGGGTTCGGGCGTCCGCCTCCCACCGGCGTTTCGGGGAGCGGCGGGCGCGGGCTCGGGGACTGCCTCGGGAGGGCGGGCCGGCCCCTCGGGCGGGGGGGGCGGCCGTGACCGGGTGGCCCCGCCCGGGACGCCGGAGTCCGGCTCCCCGGTCGCGCCGACCGGGCCGAGCTCGAGCTCGAGCTCCTCGTCGAAGCGGAGCATCTCGGCCGTGACGGGTTCGCCCGGGGCGAGGGCGAGGGTGCGCCAGATCACCCGTTCGAACTCGAAGAGGTTTCCGGGCCAGGGATACTCGCGCAGGGCGGCGATGGCGTCCGGGGCGAAGCTCCGCCGCGGGGCGCCGGTCTCCCGGCGGAAGGCGTCCGCGGTGGCCTCCGCGAGGGCGGGGATGGCGGCCGTGCGCTCCCGGAGCGGGGGGATGCGAAGCGCGAGGCCTCCGAGCGCGGCCTCGAGCACGGGCTCGATCCGGTCGTGCTCCCGGGCGGTGGCCACGAAGCGGAGGCGGGCGGGCGCGGGAAGCTCCGGCGGGAGTCCGAAGGCGACGAGATCGGCGAGGTCGCGGGCCAGGGCGGGACGGAGCTCGCCCGCCTCCTCGAGCAGCACCATCATCCCGTCCCGTGCGGCCCGCCGGCAGGGTTCCGCCAGGCGGTGCACGACGTCGCCGAGATCGCGCAGGGCCGCCGCGGGGAGCACGGCGAGGACTCCGGGCTGGCCCGCGCCGAACGCGTGCGCGTACCGGGCGAGGAGCGACCGGCCGGTGCCTCGTTCACCCCGAAGCACCAGGGGCAGGGGGGCCAGCCCCGGGTCGAGGGCGCGGAGCAGGCCGGGCGCGTCGAGGTCCGCGAACCAGCGGGCGAAGCACTCGGCCAGTGCGGCGCGGCGGCGTCGCTCGGAGAGCGGCCGCGCGGCCGGTCCCGGTGCCGCGAGCAGCTCCCGCACCTGGCGCCGGTCGGGGGGCCAGGGCAGCAACTCGGCGTCGAGGGCGTCGAACAGGCGCCGCACCTCCGCCTCCCGGCCGGGGTCGCAGAGCAGGACCACCCGGGCCTGGCGGAGGCGGGGGAGGAGGCGATCGCAGAAGTCGAGCTCGAGCTCGAGGTCTCCCGCCACGCCGAGAAGCACCGCCCGCGG
>JALSIO010000645.1 GCA_026989995.1 Myxococcales bacterium | reverse complement strand
GACGGGCTGTCCTTCGGGCTGGCCCTCGTGGGGATCCTGGTGGCCCACGCCGCCAACAACATGATCAACGACTACTTCGACGTGCAGGGGGGCGTCGACTCGGCCGGCTACGTGCGGGGGCAGTACGCACCCCACCCGATCCTGGACGGCCTGATCTCGAAGCGCGGGCTGCTCGTCGCCATCGCCGCCGCCAACGTCCTCGACCTCGGGATCCTCCTCCTGCTGGCGGAACGCGCGGGGTGGCCGGTGGCGGTCTTCGCGCTGCTGGGCCTTTTCATCAGCGTCTTCTACGTGGCCCCGCCGGTCCGGCTCAAGCACCGCGGGCTGGGCGAGCCCGGCGTCGCCGTGGTCTGGGGGCCGCTGATGATCGGAGGCACCTATTTCGCCTCGACCGGCCACTTCGAGCCCTCCGTCCTCGCCGCGAGCGTTCCCTACGCCCTGCTGGTGACCTCGGTGCTCATCGGCAAGCACATCGACAAGCTCTCCGCCGACCAGTCCAGGGGAATCCGAACCCTGCCCGTGATCCTGGGCGAGGCGCGGGCCCGATTCCTGAACCAGTACCTGATGGCCTCGTTCTTCCTCCTGGTGCCGCTCCTGGTGCTCACCGGAACGCTGGGTGTGGCCACGCTGGGCGTCCTGGCGGCCCTTCCCCGGGCGATCCGGGTGATCCGGGTGGCGGGCGCGCCCCGCCCGCAGGAGGCCCCGCCGAACTTCCCCATCTGGCCGCTCTGGTACGTGGCGTGGGCCTTCGTGCTGACGCGGCTCGCGGGTGGGCTCCTGGTCCTCGGACTCGTGGTCGACGCCATCTGGCCGATCCGGCTCTAGGCGGGTCGCGAGGATCTCACTCCCGGTCGGGGTCCTCCGAGAGACCGCTCACCCACTGCCAGGCCTCCACCTCCACCTCCCTCAGCCGATCGGCGGAGAGATCGAGGGTCTCGAGGCGCGCCGCCACGCCATCGAAGTCCTCCGCCTCGAGGCGCTCGACGAGGGCGAGCAGCTCCCCGAGCAGGCCCTGGCGCTCGAGCAGCGCCGCGGCGATGTCGTCCTCGACGTTCAGCTCCGCCACCACCTCACCCACCGGGCGCCGCATGAGCGCCTCGCAGAGCGAGAGCATGCCGGTGAGGAAGGCCCGCTCCTCGACGCCCCCGGGCTCCTGCCGGCGCGGGTCGCGCTCGGGGGGATCGGTCTTGGAGCGGAGGAGGAGCTCGAGGATCCGCCCGCGAAGCGCCGCGGTCTGGATGAGGGGGCTGTGGAAGCCGGCCGCATCGCCGCCCACGTAGAGCAGCAGGGTCAGCCACCGCCGCAGGTGCCGGCGGCCGAGGTAGGTCACGGCCTGGGCCACCGAGCCGATCTTGTGCGGCAGCGCGAGGGCGGCGGAGTTGACGATGCGGAGCAGGTTGACGCTCAGGTCCGGGTGCTGCTTGAAGGCCTCCTCGAGCTCCTCGATCTCCGCATCCCGGACGAGCTTGGAGAGGATGCGCATGATCGCCGCCCGGCCGGGATCGGTGCGCGAGGCTTCGAGGGTGGTGGGGTGGGCGAAGTAGTAGCCCTGGAAGAGCTCGAAGCCGAGGTCGCGGTAGAGCGCGTACTCCTCCTCGGTCTCCACCTTCTCCGCGAGCAGCTTGACGCCGCGCCGCTTGAGCCGGCGCACGATCCGCTTGAGTGCCTTCGCGTCGAGCTCGCGGGTTTCGACCTTCACGAAGTCGACGAGATCGAAGAAGGTCTCGCGCTCCTTCTCCCCCACGTAGTCGTCGAGGGCGAGGCGGTAGCCCCGGCGTCGGAGCTCCCGGCAGCGGCGGAGGACG
>JALSIO010000644.1 GCA_026989995.1 Myxococcales bacterium | reverse complement strand
CGAGAATGGGACGACGCCCCATACCGATTTTCTGATCACCCTGGCGCTCAAGGAGAACGTCTCCATCGACTGGCTCCTCCTCGGTCGGGGTCGGATGCGGCGCAGCCGCTGATCGCGCGCTCGACCCGAGCCGGCCCCCGGCCCGGCGGCCCACCAGGCCAGCTCGGGACGCACCCACGGGGCGGGGTCTCCGCAGCCCCGGAGGCCCCGCCCATCCGCCAGCCCCGGAGCCCCGACCCGCCCCGCGGCTCCGGCCGATGCCATCTTCTGGGAACTCGGCTTCCCTCCGAGCCGGCGGGCCCGCCACCCTCGACAGGCCGCAGCCAGCTCCCGCTTCCGCCCGAAATCGCGATCCATTCGGGATCGCCCTCGGCTCGGGGCACGGCTCTTGCTCCCGGTCGGGCCGGGGGGCGAACCGAGCCGCGACCCGGACGACCATGCTGCGCTGCCTCTGCGCGCTGGCCCTCGTGCTGGCGCTCCTCGATCACGCCACCACCTACCTCTGCCTGCGGACGCCCGAGGCGGCCGCCGGGCTCGTGCGGGAGGCGAATCCATGGGCGGCCTGGCTCTTCGACCGGATCGGCCTCGGAGCGGGCCTGCTGCTCGACACCGCACTGACCGCGCTCGCCCTGCTGCTGCTCTCGGAGACGCGGCGGCTTCCGCGGCCGATCGGCCTCGGCCTCGCCGGCTCGGTTGCGGTCGCCTCCGGGGTGGCCGCGCTGAACAACTTCGGGGTGGCGATGCGACTCGGCCTGGTGGGAGGAGCCGGATGAGCCGGTCCGCCCTGGCGCTGCTTCTGGCCCTCCTGCTGCCGCAGCTCTCGTTCACGGCCACCGGCTGGCCGCGGGGCGGCGCCCCGGAGGCGGCGGAGGGGCTGCCCCGCGGCCCCGCGGCCGAGGACGCGGCGGTGGTCGCGGCGGTCGAGCACATGGCGGGCTACCGGACGGGCCTCGCCCCCTTCGAGCTGCACGGCGTGGCCGAGACCCTGGTATCCGAAAGCCGGGCCCGGGGCCTCGATCCGGCCTGGGTCCTCGCCCTCATTCACGTGGAGAGCCGCTTCTACAACTTCGCAGTGTCGCGGGTGGGGGCCCTCGGCCTGATGCAGCTCCTCCCGGCCACCGGGCGCGAGTTCGCCCACCGCACGGGCGTGCCCTGGCACGGCCCCCTCACCCTCTTCGACCCGATCGCCAACCTGCGAATCGGGATCGCCTACCTGGCCTGGCTCCGGGATCGCTACGGCGATCTCGATGCGGCGCTCGCCGCCTACAACTGGGGCCCGGGTCGCATCGACGGGCGCCTGGCCCGCGGACGCGGCCTGCCGACGCGGTACGTCCGGCAGGTGGCCGCCGCACCACGGCCCTGAGGCCACCGCGCCGGCTCACGGCGCGCCCGGTACGGAAGATCCCCGCGCCGCCGGAGGTTCCGGCCCTGTGACGAGCTCGGCGGCGAAGTCGTCCACCGCCGCGCGCGCCGCCGCCTCCGCCCCCTCCGAACCGTTGACGAGCACGGCGAAGACCCGCTCTTCGCCCTCCGAGGCCCGGGCGTAGCCGGCGAGCCCGGTCACCCCGTCGAGCAGCCCCGTCTTGGCGCGCAGGCGCCAGCCGGCGTGCACCGCGCGGCGCTCGAGGGTCCCGTCCGTGCCCCCGATCGGGAGCGCGGCCCGGAACTCGGGGCCGAAGGCGAACGAGGCCCGTGCGACCCGCAGCGCTGCCACCAGGGTCCGCGGTGGCACGCGATTGCGCCGGGAGAGTCCGGAACCGTCGGCGAGCATCACCCCTTCGAGGGGGATGCCGAGCTCCCCGAGAA
>JALSIO010000643.1 GCA_026989995.1 Myxococcales bacterium | reverse complement strand
CCACCGCCTCCACGAGCACGGTGTCTCCCCGCCGGTTCAGGAAGCGATCGCGGGTGCGGAGCACCAACCGCCCGCCGTCCTCGGCGATCTCGAGCTCGCCGAGCCGGGAGAACACCTCCTCGGGCGTGAGTGGACCCTCGAAGACCACGTGGGGCATGGCCCGAGGATAGCGGGAGGCCGCGACGCGCCGTGGTAGAATCCGCCGCGGAGGTCCCGCCACGTGAAGCCGAGCTCCGCGACCCACTTCGACCCGCTTCTCGGCGGCGATCTCGCCGCCGCCATGGTCCGCCTCTGCAAGCGCTACGGCGCCTACGGGATGTACGGCGAGGAGCCCATCCGCGAGGGGCTCGGCGCCGGCCTCGCGCAGCGTCACGACGCCGCCATGAACTTCATCCGCACCGGCGGACGGCTCGGCCGACGAGAGGACCCGGCCGTGCTCGCGGTGCGCACCAACTACTTTCGGGAGGAGTACTTCTACGGCGAGAAGCTCATCTCGGGCATCGAACCCTTCCTGCGCCACCAGGGCATGATCGAGGCCGCCCGTGCGCTCTTCGATCGACGGGTGGTCGAGCCCAACATCGTCTTCGCCAACCTCCTCGTTCCCGGCCAGGAGCTCGCGGTGCACACCGACGTGCCCGAGTTCCGGGGCGCCAACCGGAAGCGGGATCCCCAGTGGCTGCTCGTGGCCATGCACCACTCCGGTCTCTTCGAGCGGTGGCGGGTCCCCATCGCGACCTGCGTCTCGTGGTACCACGATGCGCGCGGGGGGGAGTTCACCTACTACCCGGACGGCCCGGAAGGGCCGCCCCGAACCCTCCCGGTGCGCTTCGACACGGCGGTGCTGCTGGACACCGACAGTACCTTCCACGGCGTCGACCGGGTGGAGGACGGAGGCGCACCGATGCCCCCGCTCCGACCGGGCATGAAGCTGCGGCACGTCGGCGGAGACCGCTTCGAGGTGGGCTTTCCCGGCGAGCCTCCGGTAGCGCGCTACCACTTCGAGGAGCTACGCTTCTCGGTGTCGTGGAAGGCCTACTGCTTCGCCGACGAGGCGGAGCGCCGCGCCTACCACGAGCACAGCGACGACCTCGATCGCGAGCTGGTGATGCGGACCTTCCTGGAGGATCTGCGGCGCCGCGGCCGTCTGGGGGCGACCGTGCCGGACGACCGCGAGCTCGCGCTGCTTCTGATCGACGAGTACATCCGCTTCCCCTCACCCCGGGATCCCGGCGCCGCCGTCACCTGATCCCAACGCTTCCGGAGACTCCATGCCCTGCCCCGCGCCCTCCTGTCGGCTGCCCTGCACGCTGCCCGCGCTGCTCGTGCTCCTCGCGCTCGCGGCCTGCCTGCCCCGCCCCCGGATCGTGTCGCCGGCGGATGGGAGCACGATCCCGGAATCCGGGGAGATCGAGGTGGAGATCGCGCTCGGGGCGATGCCCGAATCCGGGCGGCTGCGGGTCACCCTGCTCCGGGGCCTCGATCCCGGACCGGGGACGCTGGTGGACCTGAGCGACCGCTTCTCGCGGAAGGGGGGCGTCGCGCGGGGACACCTCGGCCCGGAGGACCTCCGCCCTGGGCGCAACACGCTGTTCGCGAGCCTCGACGCCCAGGCCGACGGCCGGGCGGAGACCGTGACCTCCTCGACCTTCTCCTGGCTTCCGCCGCCCTCGCTCCGGGCGGCCGGCTGCCTCCGGGACATCACGCCGGTCGTGGGGGTCAACCACTCCGAGCCGGTCTTCCTCGCGGGCTTCGGGAACAACCGGACTCCGGACGGCCCACCCCATGACGCCATCACGGCGCGGGGCTTCG